>CANSKM010000188.1 GCA_947647475.1 uncultured bacterium | reverse complement strand
CTTGCAAAAGAAGGTAAAAGCCGCCATGACCTTGGCCGCGAAAAATTCCTCGAAATAACCTGGGATTGGGCAAATAAACACAAAGACAGAATTTTAGAACAATGTAAGCTTCTTGGCGCAAGCTTTGACCTTTCAAGAAAACGCTTTACGCTTGATGAAGGCTGTTCAAAAGCTGTTAAAAAAGTTTTCGTAGATTTATATAATAAAGGCCTTATCTATAAAGGTTCATACATCGTAAACTGGTGCCCGCGCTGTCAAAGCGCCATTTCGGATATTGAAACCGAATATGAAACGGAAGATGGAAGCCTCTGGGAAATTTCTTACCCCTTGAAAGATGAAATGGGCGCAATTGTAATTGCTACTACTCGTCCTGAAACTATGTTTGGGGATGTTGCAGTTGCAGTTAACCCGAATGATTATAAATATAAAGATTTAATCGGCAAAAAATGTATAATTCCTTTAACGGGGCGTGAAATTCCGATTATTGCGGATGAATATGTTGATAAAAGCTTTGGTACCGGTGCATTAAAAATTACTCCGGCCCATGACCCAAATGACTTTGAAGTCGGAAGACGCCACAAATTGCCTTCAATTAGGGTAATTAATGAAGAAGGCAAAATGATTGCCTGCGGCGAAGTTCACCCTGAACTCCACGGAAAAGACAGATACGAAGCAAGAAAACTTACTGTTGAAATGCTGAAGGTTCAGCAGGCGCTGGTTAAAATAACTCCGCACGAGCACAATGTTGGCAAATGCCAAAGATGTAATACGACAATTGAACCGCTTTTATCCGAACAATGGTTCGTAAAAATGGAACCGCTTGCAAAGCCTGCAATTGAGGCCGTTAAAAACGGGACTATTGAATTTGTTCCAAAAAGATGGGAAAAGAATTATTTAATGTGGATGGAAAACATCCGCGATTGGTGCATTTCAAGACAACTTTGGTGGGGACATCAAATTCCTGCGTATTATCATAAAAAAACAGGTGAAATGGTTGTTGCCGTTGAGAATCCGGACCCTGAAAATTACACACAGGATAAAGATGTACTCGATACTTGGTTTTCAAGTGGTTTATGGCCATTTTCAACAATGGGTTGGCCTGATACGGATAGTGCAGACTTTAAGAAATTTTACCCCACAACGACCCTTGTAACCGGCTTTGACATTATCTTCTTCTGGGTTGCAAGGATGATAACCATGGGGCTTGAATTTACAGGCAAGGCGCCATTTTCAACCGTTTATATCCACGGGCTTATAAGGGATGAAAACGGACAAAAAATGTCAAAATCAAGAGGAAATACGATTGACCCTGTTGAAATTATTGAAAAATACGGCTGCGATGCGCTAAGATTTACTTTATCAAGTCTTTGCACATACGGCGGACAAGATATTAAGCTTTCCGATGAAAGGTTTGAATATGGAAGAAATTTTGCAAATAAAATCTGGAACGCTTCACGTTTTGTTTTGATGAATTTAACAAAAAGCAAGGATGAATTAAAACTTGACCCTGCGAAATTTACAGCCGCTGATAAATGGATTTTAAACGAGCTTAATGAAACCGTAAAACTTGTTAATGAAAATATTCAAAACTACAGAATAGGCGAAGTTGCATCAATTCTTTATGATTTCTTCTGGAATTCATACTGCGATTGGTATGTTGAGCTTTCAAAAATTGAGAAAAATGAAGCAGTTCTTGTTTATGTTTTAGATATGACATTAAGGCTTTTACACCCTGTTATGCCGCATATCACAGAAAAAATCTGGCAGCTTATGCCACAAAATAAGGAAGAAAAGGCCATTATGCTTTCAAAATTCCCTGAATTCAGCGAAGAATTTAAGTTTGAAGATGCTAAAAACCAAATGGAAGCCCTTTTTGAAGCTGTTCGCTCTTTAAGAAACATAAGAAGCGAATTTAATATAATTCCCGGCGCTAAAATTAATATTCAAATTGAAGGTGGCGAAAAGCTCTTTAAAGACATTGTCCCATATCTAAAGCGCCTTGCAAAGGTCGATAATGTTGAATTCACATCTTCAGCAAATGCTGATAAGCAATCTGCAAGCGTTGTCATCGGTGATGCTAAAATTATTGTTCCCCTAAAAGGCGTAATCGATGTTGAAGAGGAAATCTCAAGGCAGAATAAAAAACTCCAAAAGCTTGAAGCTGAAATGAAATCTCTTGAAGGGCGCATGAATAATCCAAAATTTGTTTCTTCTGCACCAAAAGAGGTTGTAGAGGCTACAAAAGCAAGAGTTGAAGAAATTAAACTTGCAGAGGCTAAAATTAAAGAGCTCATTGCAAATTTTAATTAATTTCCGGGCTTCTCCGGTGTGATTTTTAAATAAATGCGCCTTGGTTTTTGCCTTGGCGCATTTATTTGTGCTCTGAATAAGAGCACATAAGCTTTCATATGGTGTATATATTACTTGCAATTTCTTGCAATTTGCTTTTTCAGGGCTTTTCTGTAGCGTTTTTTATGTCTTTTTATCGCCTTATTTTCTACATTTTCACATCCACAAATTTCAAAGCTCAAATCATCCAAAAAATTGTCATACTCTTCCTCGGCAATTTCTGCAAGCCCTCTTATATACCTCTTTTGTTCCCTGATGCAGTGCGGTGATATCTCGTCCAAATTTTCATTTTTGCAGAGTTCCTCGCACCTTGCTTTATATTCAAAATCCAACCCTTCAAATTTTATAGAATATGCCGTAAAAAGCATGTCAAAAATGCGCCTGGTTTCATCGTTTGGAGATAAATATTCAACAAGTTCTTTATAATTACACTTAAAAAAATCGTTAAAATTGCAGCACGAAGAGCATAAATTTGATGCAAAAACCGGAGTTTGCAATAAAAATAAGATGACCAATATTTTGAAAATCCCTTTGTTTCGCATATTTTAAGGCTATTTTAAATATTTTTAAAAATAAATTACCCTAATGAATAATTTTAAAAAAATATGTTGACGTCAAATTATGTTCTTGATATTGTATATATTGTCGAAGCAAACACATATATATTGTGCTTTTTGCCCCGATATTACAGAATTTTCCCGGAAGCCTCCGGTTTAAAATAAAATTAAATAGATTTGCGCTAGTAGCTCAGCAGGTAGAGCACTCCCCTTTTAAGGGATAGGTCCCGCGTTCGAATCGCGGCTAGCGCAAATTTTTTATTGCATTTATATTTTTTCCAGATGGAATCCACCCAAATTTTTTATTGCATTTTTTATCCAAACTTTTTCAAAATTGAAGCCTTAAAATAAAGCTATACAAAAAGCAAAGCAATATGCTAGAATAGATCAACGGTCTTTTTTATGTACAGGAGCGTTTGAGAGGCGGAATTATAGTGGAAATAATTAAAAAAGCGATAGAATTTCACAAAAAATGTGATTATAATCAGGCTGAAGAATATTACAAAATTTATCTTTCAAGAAACCCAAAAGAAGCAAAAGCGCACCACCTTTTGGGCGCTATGTATCTTCAAAAGGGCGATTTAGAAAAGGCGCTTTTGTCCCTTGAAGCCGCATTTTTGCTTGAAAGCTCTGCCCCGATTGAAACAGACC
>CANSKM010000187.1 GCA_947647475.1 uncultured bacterium | reverse complement strand
CTGCTGAGCGTTTTTGCATAGTCTTTTTCTTCTTCAGATGCCGTTTCATACAAAAGCGCATCTTTTAATTCTTCAATCTTCCTTGCCCCGCAAAGCACCGTCCCGACTGCAGGACGGGTTAATGCATAGTGAATACACTGCATCGGCGTTAGGGCAATTTTTGCGGGCGAAATATCCGAATTTAAAAGATCGCCCCCGCCAAAAGCCTTCATAACGGTAATTCCAACCCCAAGCTTTTCACAGGTTTCATATAAATTTTTCCGATCCTCATCCATATTTAAAAGCGGCTTATCATATTTTTCAGGGTTCCAAAGCTGCTCCACATCTTCATCTGCAGGCTGCATATCATAACACGGGTTCACGGAAAACATTAAAACATCAATTAAACCCGTTTCAGCCGCATGCTTTGCAACAACGGGGTTATGACTGCTCATCCCGATGCAGCCGATTTTGCCCTTTTCTTTTAAATCTTTTACAAATTCAATGATTTCGCCGTTTAAAATCCCCTCTAAATCCTTCATTGAATCAACATAGTGAATCATTCCGATGTCGATAAAATCAACGCCGAGCTCTGATAACATAGTATCAAAGCCTTTTTTAACTTCATCAATCTTTCTTGTCCTTTTATACTGCCCGTTTTCCCAAACAGAACAGATATGCGATTGGAGGATAAATTTTTCCCTTCTGCCTGAAATTGCCTTCCCAAGGCCACGTCGCACCTTAGGGTTTGATGTGTAAAGGTCGATACAATTCACCCCGTTTTCTTCCATAACATCTACAAAAGCCCGGATTTCATCATCTGTCTTATCAACAAATCCTTCACACCCCATTCCGATTTCGCCAACCGTAAGGCCGCATCTTCCAAGCTTTCTAAAATTCATAAAAAAATCCTCGCTAAAAATCGTATTTAACCTTGTTTTTTCGCCCTTTTCTTTGCAAGCTTTTGCTTTTGCTTTTCTGTCATTTTGCATTTTTTCAAAACTTTTTCATAGTATGCCTGCCTTTTTTGCGGGTTATCAATGGTTTTTGCAACTTCCATACTCTTAAAGAATTTTTGCTTTTTTTCATAATATGAAATATTTTTCAATTTTGTTGTACTGTGGCATATCATAGGAATACCGATTGGCGCCGTAAAAAGCAGATCTGTAAGAAGAATTCCGAAAGAAAGCTCTGTTATAGCGCTGCTTCGCTTAAAATCGCCCCTTGGGTTTTGATATTTTCTTGGTACATAATCTTCCCACTTTGGCGCAACGGGCATATTCACCTTTGCCGCTTCCTGTGTTTTTTCCTGCACAACCTCTTTTGTTACAACAGCGCTTTTGCTTTCTTCCTGCGCCTCTTGTGCATCTTCATTTTCTTCCTTTTCCTGTACACTGAAAACTGCCGCCCCGCCTGTAGTTTTATCTTTGGTTTCAGCCGTGGTTTCGTTTTCTTCGCCTTCCACCTTTTGAATCACTTTAACGTTTTCTAAATTTTCATTTGCCTTATTTTCTTCTGCAGACTGAATTTCAGCCCCTTCTTTGTTTGCCGTCCCTTCAAAATCCTCTGCTGCCACAGGAAAAGCCCAGGCAAAAAGGCAAAGTGCGATAAATGATGCAAATAATTTTTTCAAAATTTTTCTCCCAAAAATAAACCGTTAAGGCGCCTTAAAAACCGCTTCCTGGCCTGTTTTTAAGCCATATTTTAAGCCCTTCAGGTGTAACATTACAAGAAATATTATCACACAAAAAGCCCATGCCTTTTGCCTTTTTATAAAATTTATTAAGATTTTAGACCCCTTTTAAGTTTTTAAATTTTTCCCCGTCTAAATATTTAATCACCTTTGCAGGGTTTCCAACGACAACGGCATTATCGGGCACATCCTTTGTTACAACAGAACATGCGCCTATTATCGCATTTTCCCCGATTGTAACCCCCGGTAAAATCGTAACGTTTGCCCCAATCCAAACATTTTTCTTTATATGGACAGGTTTGCAGGTAATTACGGGTCTGTCGTAAAAATCATGGTTGTTCGTTAAAATTGTGCAATTTATCGCAACAAGTGTACCGTCTTCAATCGTAAGACCGCCTGAAGACATACATTTAAACCCGTTCATTAAAACTATGCCCTTGCCAAGCTTCACCGTGTCCCCAAGCAGGGTAAACACAGGCGGGTTAATTATTGTGGTCTCATCCACGCCGTTTGAAAACAATTCTTCGATTAATTTTCTGTTTTCTTCGGTGCCGGGCATTGTGCTATTTATCTTAAAACACAATTCTGCCGCCCTTTTCATCTCCTTTGCGCGCGCCTCATCCGGAATTCTTAAATCAATCCTTGTTTCTTCCATTTTTTTACATCCTTTTTTCTGTGTTTTAAAAGGATTTTACAATCTGGAGTAAGCTCTAAGTCAAGCCCTTTTAAAATTGGACCAAAAAATCAGAGCCCTGTTGATTGAACACCCGTTTTTTGATACAATTTTTTAAAATGGAGAAGGAATTTTACAAAACAGAATACAATTCGCCCATAGGAAGGCTTTTCCTTGTTTCAGACGGCAAAAACCTGACAGGGCTTTACATTGAAGGACAAAAATATTTTAATTGCCCGCCTTATGCCATAAAAAAGGATAATTTAGAAATTTTTTCAAGGGCAAAACTTTGGCTTGAAGAATATTTTAAAGGGAAAAACCCTGCGGTTTCTTTGCCTTTGGCGCCTTTTGGAAGCGAATTTCAAAAAGAGGTCTGGAAAATTTTACAAAAAATCCCCTACGGAAAAACTGCGACCTATGGGAAAATTGCAGATAAAATTGCAAAGAAAAGAGGGGTCTTAAAAATGTCTGCACAGGCTGTGGGCGGAGCTGTCGGGCACAACCCGATTTCAATTATTATCCCCTGCCACAGGGTTTTAGGGAAAAACGGCGCCCTTACGGGCTATGCCGGCGGTATAGAAAACAAAACCAAACTCCTCGAGCTTGAAGGGGTTTTATAATACACTTTTTTCTTCACTACAAAAATCCTTATGTTTTAATATCCCTGTGAACTACCCCTTCTTTGGTTTTTTAATTGTGAAGCTGTGGCTTTCTTCAATTAATTCCATAATTTTTTCATCAGGAAGAGAATCATCTAAAATTACGGTAATCCAGGATTTTTTGTTCATATGATACCCCGGGTAAAAGCCTTTTTTAGATAAAAGCTTTTGAATATTGTCCTCTGAAAGCTTAAAATCCGCAACTTCAACAATATCTTTTGCGGTGCTATTCCCCACCCCTTTTGCCTTGGCTCCGCCTTTAGAAAGTTTTTCACTGCCCACAACCTTAACTCGCTCCACATCCAAAATTGCAAGATACCATTTTTTGCTTTCAGGGTTTCTAAAAACCGCGGTGCCTGTAAATTTTTCCCACAAAAACTCAGGATTATCGCCGTATTTTTCAATCACAAGGTTTGCAATTCTGTTTGACTGCGGAAAAACAAAATATTTTTTCACAAAGCATTTTTCCCTGATATCTTTTAAAATTTCTTCATAAAACGCCCTGATTTCCCCAACAAAAGCGCCTGCGCCCGTTTCCACCCTTAAAGGCAAAAATTCATCATCGTTTTCAAGGTCATACAC
>CANSKM010000186.1 GCA_947647475.1 uncultured bacterium | reverse complement strand
TTATGATACCTTCATTTGCAATTGTTATTTTGATTTCAAAAATCTTGAAGAAATTTAGGGACAATTTTTATATCCAATCTGCCCTCTATGCACTTCGCCCGGCAACAGCCGCGATGATTGGAGCAGTGGGGGTAAGGCTTTTTCTTGGGAGCATTGTTCCTTCTATACCGAAAGGTTTTAGAGGGTTTTCGGGTATTTTTTCGGATGTGTTTTCTAAAATCGGTGAATTTGTTGATATAAAAGCATTTGCACTGTTTTTATTTCTTTTTATTTTGAGCTTAAAATTAAAAAGAGACCCTCTGATTTATCTTTTAATTGGGGCGGTTTTTGGCGTTATACTTAATTTTCACCACCTTTTGGATTTTTTGTTAAATATTTTTCAAAAACTTTTTTAGGATATGTTTTTGTGGTATTGTGATTTTGTAAAAAAACAGTTTAGCGCCGCTTTGGCCGATGTTAGCTTGATAGCCCGGTTTTTTGGAGGAATTTTATGCAGGATACAAAGCTTGCAATTGTAATACCTTGTTTCAACGAAGCGCAAATGCTTCCAATCAGTCTTCAGAAGCTATGGGTTGTTTTGCAAAAATTGATTGATGAAAAACATATAAGTTCTGAAAGCTTTGTGTTTCTTGTGGATGACGGCAGTGTTGATGCCACCTGGGATGTGATTAAAAAAGCGCATGAAGAATCGGGGTTTAAAATTAAGGCGGTTCGTTTTTCAAGAAATTTTGGAAACCAGCCTGCAATTATTGCAGGGCTTGAAAATGCGTATAATCTTGGGGCAGATGCTGCAATAACAATCGATGCGGACCTGCAGCAGGATGAAAATAAAATCGTAGAATTTATTCAAGCTTATGATGAAGGGTATGACATTGTTTGCGGCATAAGGAAAAACAGAACGGACGGCTTTTTTAAAAAGGCCTGTGCAAATATGTTTTACAGGGTGATAAATTTTTTAGGGGTGAATATAAAGCCGAACCATTCGGAATTCAGGCTTGTTTCAAGGCGCACGCTTGAAATTCTATCAAAATATAAAGAGACAAATCTCTTTATCCGCGGGCTTTTTTATGATTTAGGCCTTAAAACAAAAGATATTTATTTTGAAGTTAAAGAAAGAGAAGTCGGAAAGTCAAAATTTAGCTTTTTATCTTTGCTTGCGCTTGCCGCAAGGGGAATTGTGTCTTTCAGCGTAAGGCCCTTGAGGCTTGTGTTTTTTCTTGGTTTCGGGATTTCTTTTGTGAGTGTTTTGCTTGCAATAGCCTGCATTGTGCGGCTTATTTTCCACCTGAATTATCTTCCCGGCCTGGAGCTTTTTGAAACCTGGGAAACCTTTGCCGCAGGCGCACAAATCCTCTGTATCGGTATTATTGGTGAATATATCGGCCAGATTTTAATGGAAGTGAAGGGCAGGCCAAGGTATATTACGGATGAAGAGTTGAAATAGTATGAAAAAAGCGCTTTTAATTTTGTTATTATTGCTTCTTCCCGTTTGGCTTTTTGTTTTTTTGGTTGATAAATCAATTTGGCTGGATGAGGCAGCACTTGCCCTAAATGTGCTTGATAAAAGCTATTTAGAGCTTTTTAAACCTCTGCAATACGCGCAAAGCGCGCCTCCTTTGTTTCTTTGTTTAACAAAGGTTCTTGTGTCCGTTTTTGGCCCGGGAGAAAAGGTTTTAAGGTTTATTCCTTTCTTTTGCGCTGTGGCTTCGGTTGTTGCGTTTTATTTTCTGGCTGATGAAGTGTTCAAAAAAAACTTTGTTGATGTGGCGGATGAAAACGGTATAAAAAACAGGTGGCAAGCGTTTTTAGGGACTGTTATTTTTGCTTTTTCGTTTCCTCTTTTATATAATTCGCTTGAATTTAAGCCCTATACGGCAGATATTTTATTTACAATTTTAACATTTTTAATTTGGCTAAAAGTATTGCAGCACAAGGTTTCTGTTAAAAAAGAAATTATATTTGTCCTTTTATTATCGCTTTTTCCCCTGTTTTCATTCGGCTCAATCTTTTCTATTTGTGCGGTTTGTGCGCTTTCAATCCCCATAAACGGCTTAAACAAAGGAAAAGAAAGAAAAATTATACCTTTAACCCTTGGCGCATCTTTTATTTTGTATTATATTTTTATTTTTTCAAAAATAAATTCAGGCACAAACGTTTATAAATATTGGGTTTCATATTTTATTAACCACAATTTTTTAAAAGGGGTGGCGGTCTTTTTTGATATTTTAAAATATCACTTTTTCCCTTCTCCTATAGCTGGCTTTGCCCTTATATTCTTCATTTTAGGGCTTATTTATCTTTGCAAATACAGAGAAGATGTTTTCAGCATTTTTTCTGTCACTTTGTTTTCTGCCCTTGCTGCTTCCTGGTATAATTTTTATCCGCTCTACGGGCGGCTTTCGCTCTTTTTATATCCTGTTTTTCTTCTTGCTGTGCTTTCGCCCCTTGGTTTTTTAGGGGAGCTGAGCGCTAAAAAGAAAGTTATAGCAGCGTTTTCAGTCCTTTTTCTTTTAAGCACGGTGTTCTATAATCCTTTTAACGATGTGCTTTATAAAAGGGAAGAAATTAAGCCGCTTTTAAAGGCTGTGCAAAGGGAAATTGAGCCCGGGGACAGGGTTTTTGTCTTTACCGGTGCGCATTTAACCTGGCGCCATTATACAAAAACACTTTTTAAACCTTTGGGTGCCATATGGGAAGACACTTTCGTTTGTCCATATAATGCGGCGCCTGAAGCTTGTGTAAGGGAAATTGAGCCGTTTTGTAATCTTGCGCTGAACCGTGGAAACTCTTGCTATATCCTTTATTCAAGCGAAGTTAATACGTTAAGGAATTTAAGGCTTCTTGAAAATTCTGCTACAAAGCTTGACGCTAAAATTATTCAAAAGGATAAAAATTCTATGCTCTATAAAGCGTCAGGGCTGTAATAGTGCAGTTATAAAGTACTTTTATACCAATCATAGGCTGCTTTTATACCCTCTTCAAGCCTGATTTTTGGCTCCCAGCCTAAGTTTTTAATCTTTGTATCGTCCATAAGCTTTCTAAATGTGCCGTTTGGCTTTGTTTTATCATATTCGATTTCTTGTTTCAGGCCTACAATTTCTTTTACGATTTTATAAAGTTCTGAAAGCTTAATATCAGTGCCCCCTGTAATATTCACAAATTCGCCGATATCTTTATAATCCTTGTTTTGCATCAAATAAAAACAGGCATCCGCTAAATCATCAGAAGACATCAGCTCCCGATATACGCTGCCATCTCCCCAAACGATGACCTTGTCTTTATATGCGCCGATTTTATTTAAAACATTTTCAAGTGCCGAATTATCGTTCGGGTCAAATGTGTTATCCAGGCTATAACCCAGTTTTCTTGCCTTTAAATCCTGTCTTATGGAATTAAAATCTTTTGCTTGCAAGAGTTTTGCCAAATGAAAACGCCTTAAAAGCATTGGTAGAAGGTGTGCCGTTTCCATATTAAAATTGTCATTTTCACCATATTGGTTTGTTGGCATAAGGGAGATAAAATTTGTCCCAAATTGCTCGTTATAATATCTGCAAAGCTTTATTGCGGCAATTTTTGCAATTGCATACCCTTCGTTTGTGTC
>CANSKM010000185.1 GCA_947647475.1 uncultured bacterium | reverse complement strand
ATCTTAACATTTTTAAACATTTTTTGCTATAAAACTTTTGATTAATTCTAAATTTTTCATATCGGATGTTTCAATATAAAACCTTAATAGGGGCTCTGTGCCTGATTCTCTCATTAATATCCACCCTGCATTCACATCATTTATACCGCAGGAAAAATCTTTTAAGAAAAATTTTACACCATCAATTCTTAAAGTTTCTTTAACATTAAACCCTGCGATGTTAGACATTTCGGCAAATTTTGACATCATTGCCTTCTTTTCTTCATTTTTCTTTAATTTAACATCGACTCTATCCTGGAAAAATTCCTGTCCAGCAAATTCAACAGCCTCTTTCTTTAAGACATTTAAGGGTTTTCCCGTTGCAGACACAGCTTCTAAAATTAAAAGGTTTGCAAAAATGCCGTCTTTTTCGGGGATGTGCAATCCTGTGCTGAGGCCGCCTGAATCTTCCCCTGCAAGAATTGTATCATTTTCTCTCATTTTTTCTGAAAGCCACTTGAACCCGACAGGGGTTGTAATTGTCTCTACATTTAGCTTTTTAGCCGTAATGTCTATAATTTCACTAACGCCTACCGTCTTTATCATCTTGCCTTTATGGCCCTTAGAATGTAAATACCTTAAAAGTATTGCCATAACGACATTTGGGCTTACATATTCCCCTTTTTCATCAATCACTCCGTATCTGTCCGCGTCTCCGTCGTTTGCAAGGGTTAAAAAGCCCGGTTTAACCTGTTTCATAAACTTTGCCTTGGGCTCCGGAAGACCGCCCCCGAAATTCGCGTCATGGTATAGGTTTACAGCTTCAAATTCTATTCCGTTTCTTTTTAAAAGGGTGTCAAAATACCCGACAGAGGCGCTATATAACCCGTCATAAATAAATTTTGGCGCCGCTTTTTTAATTAAAGAAAAATCTATGAGTTTTTCAATTTTTAGATAATATTCTTCGCTAAAATCTTTTAAAACAACCTCACCTTCGGAGTTTTCAGCCTCAACATCGGATGTATCGATTAAAGAAACGATTTCATCTGTCATCTCTTTTGTTGCAGGGCCGCCATAGCTTGGAATATATTTAATCCCAAGATATTCTTTGGGGTTGTGTGAGGCCGTAAACATTATAGCGCCTGCACAATCCTCTTCAACAGTTGCAGCATAGGCAAGAACAGGGGTCGGCACAACGCGGGAAGATAAAAGCACACTAAAACCAAAGCTTGAAAGCAAATTAGCAGAAAATTCCGCAAATTTATCTGCCATAAACCTCGGGTCATAGCCCACTAAAACCCTTTGACCGAGAGCATTTTTTTTAATATATTTTGAAATTGCAATTGTAATTTTTTTAACATTTTCAAACGTAAAATCGTCTGCAATAATTCCCCTGAAGCCGTCTGTTCCAAATTTTATTTCTGTTGCCATATTTACCCTAATCGTATTAAAATCATTATATGGATAATTCTATCAAAAAAATACTTTATTTGGGGCCAAGAGGCTCATATACACAAATTGCAATGGAAACCTTCAGGGAAAAACTGGGCTCTGATGTTAAAAAAGCAAAAGCCGAGGATATTTCTTCAATTACAAGAGTGATTCAGCAATTGGACTCTGAAGATGATACAATAGCCGTGCTTCCAATTGAAAATTCAATTGAAGGAATTGTAAGAGAAACTATTGATAAATTAATTACGACAAAAAACGGGGTGAAAATCCGCTCAGAGCTTACAATCCCAATTTGCCACTGTTTAATTTCAAAAGGCAAAAAGGAAGATATTGAAAACATAGTTTCAATGCCGCAGGCCTTATCACAGTGTCAGACATACATTGCGGACAATTTTAAGAAAAATATAAACATAGTATCTGCAAATTCAACATCTGCTGCAACAAGCATGCTGGATGGAAAAGACGAAACCTGGGCTTCAATTGCAAATGAATTTTGCGCAAAACTATATGGCAAAAACATTCTGGATAGAAATATAAACGATGTTAAGGACAACAAAACAAGGTTTATCCTGCTTTCAAAGAAAGACTTAGACATTCAAAAACAAACAAGAACTTCTATTGCCTTTTCTTGCAAAAACGAATCCGGAAGCCTTTTAAAGGTGCTTGAAATTTTTCACAGGCATAATCTTAATATGATTTATATTGAATCCCGCCCTTCAAAAAAGGTTTTTGGCGAATATATTTTCTTTGTGGATATTGACAAAGGAATTGAAGAAATCTCCCATACGCTTTATGAAATTCAGGAAAAATGTGAATTTTACCGCCTCCTTGGAAGCTATGGGGAGATGTAGGGGAAATATATGACAAGATTACAAGAACGCATAGAAAATTTTAACAAGGCATTTGAGTTATTTAAGGATGCAAAAGTGGCATACTGCGCAGATTCCTCTAGCGCAATTTACCGTATGGCACTTGTGCAGGCGTTTGAAATTGTTTTTGAACTTGCATGGAAAGTTTTAAAGGATTATCTGCACACCAAAGGAATTGAAGCTGCTTACCCAAAAGAAGTCATCAAAGAAGCATTTAACAAAGAAACCATTCAAAACGGGCAGGTTTGGATTGATATGTTGAAGGATAGAAATTCAACAAGCCATGAATATAATATGGATAAGGTTGATAAGGTTTTAGAAAAAATCAGCACGGTTTATTTTGACGAACTTTGCAGATTTAAAAAACAGGCGGAAAGTTTTAATGAATAAGTTTGAACCCGGTTTTGGACTTAAATTCGGCCTGCCCGACAGAACCGTTAAGGAATTATTTGAATATTTTAAATCTAAACCTGGGGTTAAAAAGGTTGTTATATTTGGCTCTCGCGCAAAAGGAAACTTTAAAAACGGCTCTGACATTGACTTTGCCATTTGGCTTGATGAAGAAAGCACAAAAAAAGGCTTGAGCGTTTATGATTTAAGAATAGAGGCTGAATTAAACGATTTAGAAACCCCTTATATGTTTGATGTAATTGATTATGAAAACCTTTCACACAAAGACATGAGAACAAGCATTGACAAAGACGGGGTTGTGTTTTATGAGAGGTAAGCTATTTTAAAATAATATCAGTAATTTCTTGAAAACTTAAATCCATTCCTTCTGCTATTTTTAAAATTGTTTCAAGATTTGGGTTTACTTTGTCATTTTCCAAATTTTTTACAGTATTTGGTGAAAGTTTACACAATTTTGCAAACTCATTAATACTTTTTTGTCCTCATAGCTTTTTGATTTTTTCACCAATTAAAATTTCGTTCATAAAATCAATTTTAAAGTTTGTAATTTAAAACACCAGAACTGACATTCCGGAAATCAAACCAAGCTTGAAAACATAAAAAAGCGTGGTATAATCTTTGATACAGCACTTTGAAATTTTAATATGGGGATGTTTATGGATTTGACAGGGTGTTTGTGTCATCTGGGCTGCAAGCCCGGGCGCTGTTCCCGGTTATCAACGAGCAACTAAAATAAACGCTAATAACGTTGTTGATGCTAGAAATGCTTTCAGTGCAAGAGCACTCAAAGCTGCCTAAGAAGATTAGGTTAGCCACTCTATAAGCCCAACTTGCCGGTTTATAGGGTCACTTTATGCAAGTACAGCGTGGGTTTTTAGGTTTTATCCACGTCAAGAC
>CANSKM010000184.1 GCA_947647475.1 uncultured bacterium | reverse complement strand
TCTTTGAAGTTTTTGTGATTGCAATTCCGGCATGTTTTTTCTAACCCTATCAACCCATTCTCTGCTGATTTCTAAAGGCATTAAATCGGGTTCCGGGAAGTATCTGTAATCATGTGCATCTTCCTTGCCCCTCATAGATGAGGTTATACCCTTAGCATCATCCCAAAGTCTTGTTTCCTGAACAACTTCTTCGCCTCGTTCAACAAGCTCAATTTGCCTTTCAAATTCATATTCAATTGCCCTTTGGAGTGCTCTAAAGCTGTTTACGTTTTTAATTTCAGCCCTTGTACCGAATTCTTTTTGGCCTTTCGGGCGAATTGAAATATTTGCATCACAACGCATAGAACCTTCTTCAAGGTTCCCGTCGCAAACGCCTATATATCTTAGAATGTTTCTCAATTCTTCCATATATTCTCTTGCTTCATCAGATGTTCTCATATCAGGCTCTGAAACAATTTCCAAAAGCGGAGTTCCTGCTCTGTTTAAATCCACAAGAGAATAAGAAGAGCCATAAATTCCGGCCGAGCCTGCGTGTACAAGTTTACCAGCATCTTCTTCAAGGTGTGCTCTTGTAATTCCGATTGTTTTATTTGAGATTTTAATGCTTCCCTTGCCGCAAATCGGCTCGTCATATTGAGAAATTTGATAGCCCTTTGGAAGGTCAGGGTAAAAATATTGTTTTCTGTCAAATTTGCATCTGTTTGGAATTTCACAATTTAGAGCAAGACCGGTTAAAATCGCCATATCAACAACAGCCTTGTTTAAAACAGGAAGAACTCCCGGCATGCCAAGGGTAATCGGCGATGTTTGACTGTTGGGCTCGTGGCCGAATTCTGCACCATCCGGCGCAAAAATTTTAGTCTTTGTTTTTAATTGCGCATGGACTTCAAGCCCTATCACCATTTCATACTTTTCTTTAAGTTCCTCAAATTCCATTAAATGCTCCTTTGTAAAGAAATATTTTAAAATAATTCTAGCATAAACATTTTTGCTAAATAGTTTAAAAATAAAATTAATATTTCTTAACAATTCCTTTAAAAAATAGCACTTATTTAAGCTTCATGGCTTTTATTATTATATAGGACAAGGATTTTAATATTATGACTGCAGGATTTAATCCACAATATCAGCAATATCAACAATATCAGCCTGTTGCATATCAACAGACAGCTTCATATCCTGCTATGCAATATCCGCAGGCTCCGCAAGGCTATAACCCTGCACCGACTGCAAGTGCGGTTAATATTCAAATATTTAACCCGACTGCAAATGCTGCACCACAAGCAGCTTGTCAGCCTGTATATCAGACATATCCTGCCATGCAGCCTGCAACCCCGATGTATCCGTCAACAAATCTGTATGGCCCAAACGGCGGAATGCAAAACCCATATCCAATGAATTATAATTCGCCGATTAACCAGACAAATAACACAACAAACGTAAATAATAACAACGAAACAAATAAAACAGATGACAAGAAAAAGGACGATAAAAAGAAAGAAAAGGTAATTTTAACAGACAATTATATTATGTCTTTAGAAAATTATCTGAATAATCAAGACCCAAAAATCAGGTTAACTGCTGCAAAAGAACTTCTTGAAAGATTCAAAGAAGATGATACAAGAAAAGCAGACCCTGCGCTTACTGCTCTTTTGAACAAGGTAATTCAAGACCCGAAAGCATCTGTCAGATATGTCGGCCTTACAACGCTTGATGTAGGCTATGCTTCAGGAAACCAGGAAACCGTTGAAATATTAAAACAACTTCAAAACAGACCTGATCTTGAATATGGCGAAGATTCAATTTTAGCATCTCAAATATTATTAAAAATGTCCGGCCAGAAGGTAACAATTCCGGATAATAACGCAAACAACAACACCCAAGGGGGTGCTGCAGCATGACAATGTTTAGTGTCGGAACAAAAGTAGCATCAGCATTGGGTGTGGCATCGATTGCACTTGAGGCACATGATATTGCAAAAAGAAATGCCACAAAATCCAGGGCTCAGGCTTCTGCTGATAAATTTGTAAATGACCAGATTGGTGCAATGAAATTAAACGAAGACAGCGCAAAGCATGGTGCAATTAAGAAATTTTTCCAAAACCTTGATATAACAGATAGATTTTTAGAAGTCGGCGGAGCAGTCGGCGGATATCTTTCAGGAATAGGCAGATGTGTTAAAAACAATATATTCACCGTAGGTTTTGGCGCACTCGGACTGTTCGCAAAAAACAGAGTTCTTCAGACAATTGCTCTTGCGGGCATGGGAATTTCAATATTATTTGATACAATCGTTAATGCAACAGGCATGTTTGAGAAGTCGGATTACCTTGATAAGTAACATTCATTAAGAAATGTAAATGCCTCAAAAGCAGCAATATCAAGAAAAATGCAAATTAATTTAAAAAATAACCAAATAAAAAGCAATTAATATTATTCAGGACACTTAAAGAAGTGCAAGCATAGCAACAAATATTATTATTTCAAAGGAGATAAAGATGATAGGACCACAATACGCTCAAGCATATACACAAGGAACACCGAGTGCCAATGCTGTAAATATTCAAATTTTTGAACCTAAAGCGTATGCATCACCACAACCTGCAATGCAGCCAAATTACACTAATCCGATTTATAACTATCCGCAAGCATCAATGTATGGCCCGATGCCTGCACCTCAACAATATCAACAACCCTACATGCCATATCCGGCACCGGCTATGATGCCGCCTCAATACCCGGTTTATGCTCCGCAACCTGCAGCATATCCTCCGGTAATGCAAGCACCGCAGCAGCCGATGATGCCTCAGGCTCCTTATGTTGAACAACCTCAGGTTTATACTATTCCTCCGCAGGTTGTAACTCCTCAACAACAACCTATGCCTGCACCTGCAATCGAGCCGCAGCCGCAACCTGTTGTAGCGCAACCAAGTGCTCCTGCTCAACCTGTTGCACCCGTTGAAATTCAACAACCGGCACAACCAGCTCAAACAATTGATGTTGCAGCACTCGTAGCTGGCTTACAAAACCCGGATCCCGCAGTTCAGGAAAAAACAATTACTGAAATTGCAAACTATAGCCAAGGCGAACCCGCACAGGCTCAACAAGTTTTAAATGAACAAGTTATGGCAAATCTTGCAAACATCGTAAGCCAAGATGTTTCACAACTGCCCGGACCAACACCTGAACAAACTGCAGTTCTTGAAAAGGCAGCGAGGGGCGAACAGTTAACTCCCGAAGAAACGCAATTAGCTCAACAGCTTGCACCGCAAACTGCAGCAGATAAAAATAAAATAATTTCAATGTTTACACTTGCAATGCTTCAAAAGAACCAAAGAGATGAATTAGAAGCATATATGGCTTCTCAAGGCAATGCAAACATCAGACCAATTCAAATGCAAGACTTAATTGGCTTCAATGAAATTCAAAATGCAATTCAAACAAACCCAAATCCTGAAGTAAGACTTGCAGGCGTTCAGGCTCTGTCATTCGTTGCAAAACCTGAAGATGCTCAAACAGTAGTAGCTGCACTTCAACCGACATTAACAAATGACCCTGAACCGTTAATTCAACAAGCAGCTCAAGAAAGATTAGCAAAAATTGGCGCCGCTCCGGCTCAAGCACAAGC
>CANSKM010000183.1 GCA_947647475.1 uncultured bacterium | reverse complement strand
GTATAAAATAATAGCGGGCAGGCTCTAAAAACCTTATCTTTTCTTTCAAACAACATTACTGCAGAATGAAGTTGAAAGGAGGTGAGAAAAAAGATGATTATTAGTGAAAAAGCGCTATGGCTTATTTTTTTAATAATCCTAGCGCTTAAAATACTAACATCTTAGGGCCTTTAATGGACAGACTCGCAATCTGTCCGCCCTTTTATATTATATACCATATTTCTTATTTTTCAATTCCAAACCAAAAGGAAAAAATTATGACAGGAAAATTTCCAAACACCGTAATAAACAGATTAACTCTTTATCATTGCATTCTTGTCGATTACATCAAAAATAACCTGGATACAATTACAAGCTCTGCTATTGCAGCCCTTTTAAAAATTGACGATTCCCAGGTTCGAAAAGATATTTCTCTCCTTAAAAACACCGGGAAAAGCAGGGTCGGATACTCCGTTTCGGATTTAAAAATTTCAATAGAAAAAACTCTAGGCTTTGAAAGGCCGAAAAATGCATTTATCGTGGGTGCGGGAAACTTGGGAATGGCCCTTGCAAATTATAATAATTTTACAGATTACGGCCTAAATGTTGTTGCGCTTTTTGACAATGATAAAAATAAAATAGGCAAAAAAATTCAGGATAAAGAAATTTGCGACATTACAGAGCTTCCGGCTTTGGCCGAAAAATTGAATATTGAAATGGCAATTTTAACCGTTCCTATGGCTGCAGCACAAGATATGGCAGATTTTTTAACAAAATCAAACATTAAATATATCTGGAATTTTTCCCCAAGTGTTTTAGATGTACCTGATGGGGTTGAAGTTTGGAATGAAAACCTTATGGGCAACTTCCTTCAATTTTCATACAAAATCGGAAAATAGCTTTTTGAGCTTTTTAAGTGTGCAAATTTTTCAAACCTGCTGAATTTTAAAAAAAGTTTCACTTAAATTTTGTTTGAAATATAATTATAAGTAACCATGGATATTTTAAATTTCAAAGAGATAGATTCTACAAGTGTATGGGCGAGGAAGAACTTAAAGGATTTAGAAGACTTTAAGGTAATCAGCGCCGATGTTCAAACAATGGGGCATGGACAGTTTGAAAGAAAATGGTATTCAACCGCACAAAACGGCGGAAACCTTTATATATCCATTGTTTTAAAGCCCGAAAATATTGAACATTTAAACGAACTTACAAGATATACAAGCTATATCGGGGCCAAAACCCTTGAAGAATATGGCGTTTGTCCGAAATTCAAATTCCCGAACGACATTTTAATTAACGGCAAAAAAATCGCCGGAATTCTTGCAGAGTCTGTTTTCATAGGAAGTGAATTTAAGGGTGTAATTGTCGGAATCGGGATAAATTTAAACCTGAATGAAGAAGATGTAAAAAACATCGATATCCCTGCCACTTCAATATTTTTAGAAACAGGCAAAAACGTCGACAAAGACAGCTTTTTGGAAAAACTCATCTCAAACTTCAAAAAAGAATATGATGATTTTCTTAAAAACGGCCTTCCTGAGAACATTTCAGAGGATTTAAAAGTAAAACCTGCAACAATTTAAAAGACCCAAATAAAAACCGACAGAGGTTTTAAAAAGATTTAGAAATTACGTGATACAAAATAAGAGGATAAAAAAATGGCAAAAAAACAGATTAAAGTTATGGATACCTCGTTCCGCGACGGTTTTCAATCCGTTTACGGAGCAAGAGTTTTCACAAAAGACTTCCTTCCTGCTTTGGAATCTGCAGTAGCTGCAGGTTTGAAACACTTTGAAGTAGGTGGCGGCGCAAGGTTTCAATCTCCGATTTTCTATTGTAACGAAAACGCTTTCGATATGATGGATACAATCAGAAAAACCGTCGGCCCTGATATTAACCTTCAAACTCTTGCACGTGGCGTAAACGTTGTAGGGCTTGATTCTCAACCAAGAGACATCATTAATTTGCACGCTAAGATGTTCAAAAAACACGGCATGACAACAATTAGAAACTTTGATGCCCTAAACGATGTTAACAACTTAATCTATTCAGGCCAATGCATTAAAGATAACGGCTTGAAACACGAAGTTACAATTACTATGATGGAACTTCCGATTGGCTGCACAGGCGCTCATGACGTTGATTTCTATGAAAGAGTTTTAAGAAGCATTTTAGATGCCGGCATTCCTTTTGACAGTCTTGCTTTTAAAGATGCCTCAGGAACATCAGCTCCAAGAAAAGTATTTGAAACAATCAAAAGAACAAGAGAAATCTTGGGCCCTGATATGCACATCAGATTCCACAGCCACGAAACCGCAGGAACAGGCCTTGCAGCTTATATGGCAGCATTGGACGGCGGTGCGGACGGTATCGACCTTTCTATGAAACCTGTTTCAGGCGGAACAGCACAACCTGATATCGTTTCAATGTGGCATGCTCTTAAAGGCAGCGAATATGACCTTGGAATTGATGTTGAAAAGATTTTAGAAACCGAAGAAATCTTCAAAGAAGCAATGAAAGATTACTTCTTGCCTCCGGAGGCTATGGCTGTTAACCCTGTTATCATCTCTTCTCCGCTTCCCGGCGGCGCGCTCACTGCAAATACGCAGATGATGAGAGACAACGGCACAATGGATAAATTCCCTGAAGTTGTTGCAGCTATGAAAGAAGTTGTTGAAAAAGGCGGTTTTGCAACAAGTGTTACCCCTGTTTCACAATTCTATTTCCAACAGGCTTATTCAAACGTTATGTTTGGCAAATGGAATAAAATCACGGAAGGCTACGGCAAAATGGTTCTTGGCTACTTTGGTAAAACCCCGTGCGAACCTGATGCAGAACTTGTTAAAATGGCATCAGAACAACTTGGGCTTCAGCCTACAACAGAGCTTGTAGTTGACCTTAATGACAAAGACCCGAACAAAGGCATTGAAGCAGCTAAGAAAATGCTTAAAGAAGCAAACCTTGAAGAAACTGAAGAAAATATCTTCATCGCTGCAGCTTGTAAGGAAAAAGGTATTATGTTCCTTCAAGGCAAAGGCCAAATCGGCGTTAGAAAAAATGCAGATGTTAAACAATGTGCAGCAGCAGGTGAAAAACCTGAAGGCTACACGGTTTCTGTTAATAATAAAAAATATTCCGTTAGAATTGAAGGCTCAAAAGCCGTTGTTAACGGAAAAACTTACGATATCAACGTTAAAGAAGGTGTTGAAGCAAAAGAAGGCGTTGCAAGCTCTGACGCTACACCAATTAAGGCAGCTCTTCCGGGCGCAGTTCTTAAAATTAACGTTGCAGAAGGCGACTCTATTCAAGAAGGCGACGTGCTTTTAGTTCTTGAAGCCATGAAAATGGAAACTGAAATCAAATCCCCTAAAGCAGGCGTTGTTGCTTCAGTTGACGTTAGCGTGGGTGACCAGGTTAAAAACGGCCAGGTAATGGTAACGTTGGGTTAGGAGGCTGAAGATGAATTTAACAGAAAGTTTACAAAGCCTTTGGAATTCAACGGGTATTGCAAATATGATTTTGCCTGCAAACCCGGATTTACAAGGTGCAGAGCAAATTTTATATCAATTCGGCTCTCCGATTATGATTTTAGTTTGCTTATTCCTTCTTTGGCTTGGAATTAAAAAACAGTTTGAACCGCTTCTTCTGGTTC
>CANSKM010000182.1 GCA_947647475.1 uncultured bacterium | reverse complement strand
GAAAAAATGCAGATTAATTCGGATATTGAGTCTGTCGAAAATGGTGAGCAATTTCTTGAGGCTGTAAAAAATAATGATGAGCAAAAGAAATTGAATAAACAGATTAAAATTAAATCTAAAACAAAAGTGCCTGTGATTGTAACACATGTGGTGACAAGTAAAAATGTGCATACAGGGCAAAAAATAGAAGCGCAAATTTGCAGAAACATTGTTATAAATAACGTCACTGTTTTTAAGGACGGTGACAGAGCCGTATTAAATGTTATGTATTCTAAAAAGGCGGGTATTCTTGGAGTTCCAGGAAAAATGACCATTAGGGACGGAGAAGTTTTTGATATAAACGGAAAAGAATATAAGGTTGATTTGGAGCAAATTTTAACAGGTAAATCCAAGCTATATCCAAAAATTTTGTCAACAATAAGCTTGTTTTTCTTGTGGCCGTTATTATTTTTTGCTTTAGTAAGAGGCGGCGAGGCAGAAGTGCCGACAGGGACTCCCATAGAAACGCTGATTCGCAATAATGCTGTTTTTGTTCCGGTATTGTAATTTTGAGGTTTTTTATGAAAAAAGTTATATTAACGTTTTTAATTTTTCTTTTTGCTCAGGCTTCTTATGCCTGTATGAGCGAAAAAGAATGCATAATTTCTGCTTTGGAAACAAGGAAGGATTTTAAAACGGCGCTTAATTATTTGGATAAAGCTCTGGAATTCAATAAAGATTCGGAACAGGCTTACTATTTTAGGGCGCTTTTGAAATTTGAAAACGGTAAAAGAAAAGCAGCACTTGCTGATTATGATAAATTGATAACAAAATATCCTAACAACTGGCTTTATTATTTTAACAGGGGATATGTGTGCTATTCTCTTGGGCAAATTTATCTAAAATGCTCCGTGGCAAGTTTTGAATCGGCATACAAATTGAATCCGGATGCAACGGTTGCCAAGGTGAATTATGGGGTTTCAAAAGAGGCCAGTGATACTTATTCTGAAACCGTGGCAATGTTCGGGCTTATTGCAGGAGCTGTGGCGAGCAAAAACAGGCGCCCTGTTGAAAATATTAAATTTGATTTGTGGAGAATATTTGAAAAAAAGGAAGATATCGCTGTTGAAAATCCTGAAAATGAAGTTGTGCTTGAAAGCGATAAACTGCAGAATGATTATTAAAATCGCCTTGTGATAGCCTTGGGCAAAAATTATATTTTAGAGGGTTTATAGATGAGCTATGAAAATTTACCCGGTTAGAGATTTTAAACCCCTAAAACCAGTGCGCCCAAACGGAAATAAAGATAAAAGGCTTTACGTATCAAATTGTACAAAAGAAGTTTCCCTAAAAACCCCGGTGGACAAAGAAGAAGAATTCAAACTTCTGAATTATTCTTCCATGGGCGCTATTACTCCTTTTTGCGGTAAGAAAAAAGTGACAGCCGATAATGTAAAGCAAAGGGCAAGGGAAATTTGCGCCTCTTGTCATTACGGTAAGGCTGACATTTTGAATGTTTTAGACAAACTTAAAATTAAAAAAGGAGACGGGAAACTCTTTCTTGAAGGGTATTACACGGAAAAAGATGACGGCAAAATAATGACGGGTGTTTGTGAAGAGCTTGCACATAAGGCAGGAACTCTTTTAGGGGAAGAATTTAAAGATGATTACGCGCCGATTATACTTTCTTTTTCGGGCACAAAATATGACTTTAGCGAGCATGTTTGTGTTGTTATGATAAAAAGGAATGAAAAGAATGATGCGCAAATTGAAGGCATAAGGAATTTGAATTATGGCGAAAACCTTTGCGATATAGAAGATTATGACGGGCAAACTCTTTTTGACGGTGCAATTTTTGTGGACCCAAGCTTTGGTATTGTTTGTGACATTGAAAAATTGCCTTCATCCTATAAAACAATTGTCGGGTTTAATACACTTGAAAAGAATAATCCTTATAACGGGCCAAAAGAAATTGACCCGGAAAGTAATAATTATCTTGGCTATGTAAAAGATATCTGCCCCGAGCTTTTAGCGATTGATTTTCCGCCAAAAGGGATGGTGTCTTTTGTTGTGCCAAAAGAAAAGCCCGGAAAGCTTTTTAAAAAGAGGCTTATATTTAGAATTGTTCTTCCTGAAAACGGTCGCTACATCACAGGGAATGTGGAAGATTTGAAAAAGGCTTTGCCAAAAAGCAAATTTACAGCTTTTATGTTGAAGCTTGAAGATGAACTTAAAAAACCGGAGGACCTTCGATAATGATTTCATTTGGTGCAAAATATTTATTCCCTGCAACGGTGCAAAAAGTTGCGTATAAAGATGCAAAAATAACACCCGCAAAAGTTTCTTTTGTGGAGCTTGACCCTATGAATGAAAAAGACCTTGAGGCCGTTTATAATGTTTCGCTAAGCTGGGAAGCTCCTGATTTATACCCGGAGATGATACATTCTTATATGAGCTATTGTGCATCCGAATATAACGAAGATGAGGGTAAAAACACCAAATTTTACGCACTTACAAGCCAAAAGAAAAATCTTGAAGCTCCGGAGCCCGATGATATTTTGGCCTTGGCACAGGTGAATACGGCTAATGGGGTTGAAATTGAATATATTCAGGCAAAGCCCGAGTCTCCTATGGATTCGTTTTTTAAAAAATATAAATTCTCTCGTGTCGGAACGGGTATGCTCGATTCTTTGAAAAAAGTTTTCAAAGGAGAGCAAATTTTTCTTTATTCAAACCCAAGGGCCCGCGGGTTTTACAAGAAAAACGGTTTTAAGGAATACCCGCTCCAGGATAAATTTGTGTATGATGCCTAGCTTTTTAATGTAAAGTTTTTTGCGGGCCGTAAAGATTAACTTTTGTAAAACTTCACCTTCTTTTTGTGCAAAAATTTGCTTTTAATTTTTTTCATAAGTGTTATAATAGTAGTAATAAAATCATGGGGAGCTTGAAGCTTTGAATTAAAAAGCTTTTTAAACTCCAAAATGAAAGTGTTGATGTTAATTAAAAAGGGAATTTTAGAATAATGAATTTAAAACATGGATCGCTTGAAAGTGTAATATTGAATTCTTTATGGGAACTTGAAAAATGCGGTATTTATAAAAATTCCGTTAAAGATGTTTTTGAATATATAAACCAAACCAACACGGTAAAAAGAGCTTACACGACGATTAAAACCGTTATGGACAGGCTTTATGAAAAAGAAATTTTATTAAGAATTAAACAAGGTAAAAAGTTTTACTATAGAACCGCATACTCAAGCAACGACATAATTACAACCTCTCTGAAAAAAATTGCAACGCAATATTGTAACGGGGATATGTCAAAGCTTGCAAATATTGCGGCAAATATTTCCACAATGCAATCTCAGATGAAGGTTTAGCGTTTTGAGGCAAAAACCTGATTTTTCCGGTGTGTTGAATACTTGGAACAGTGTTGTTCAAAAGCTGAATTCTTTTCTTTATGTGAAGCCGGATAAAGAAAAGCTCGGTCCCACAAAAGAAGAGATTATTGCCCTTAGAAAAGAGGTTTCAAACACTTTGTTTGATGTGCTTTCAGGAGCCAGGACCGTGCTTGATGCAGTTTTAAAATTTCCAAAAAACACGGAAGATGAAAGCGTCAAAGTTTGTTTTCATATTTTAGTGCACCTTGAAGCAGACGAGGATATTCGCGCAAGAGACCCTTTATACCG
>CANSKM010000181.1 GCA_947647475.1 uncultured bacterium | reverse complement strand
GTCGGAATCGGCTTCATAGAGAGCCTTACGACGATTTCTTCGCCATTAGTCATACCCCCTTCAATTCCCCCGGCATTATTTTTTTTTCTTGTGGCTGGAGGGTATTCGCCCTCTGCACAGGAATTTGTTAAGAATATTTCATCATGCACTTTGGAGCCAAAACGGTCTGCAACGCCCTTACCAAGCCCGATTTCAACTGCCTTTACGGCGGGAATGCTCATCAGCGCTCCTGCAAGGCGTCCGTCAAGCCTTCTATCCCAGTGGACAAAGCTTCCAAGCCCCACAGGAAGGCCTTGAAAACGGATTTCTACTTCTCCTCCAAGGCTTTCACCCTCTTTTTTTGCAGTTTCAATTATTTCATCAATTTCTTTTTCGGTTGTTTTCCTGCCTACAGAAAGGGTTTTGGCCTCGCCTAAAATATTAAATTTTCTTAAAATATCCTGGCAAATTGCCCCAACGGCCACTCTTGTTGCGGTTTCTCTTGCGCTGGATCTTTCTAAAACGTCTCTAATGTCGTCGTGGTGATACTTTATGGCCCCTGCAAAATCTGCATGCCCCGGGCGGACACGGCAAATTTCCTTTTCTTTTATTTTTTCTTCAATTTCGCGTCTTGTAGAATCGTCTAAAGTGTTGAAATCAAAGGCTTCTGTGCTCATCGGGATTTTCCAGTTTTCAAAATCCCTGTTTTTGATTTCAATGCAAATGGGCGCCCCTGTTGTCTTTTGGAACCTGACACCCGATTTTATTTCAATCGTATCGGTTTCAATTTTCATCCTTCCGCCTCTGCCCTTGCCGCCTTGGCGGTTTTTTAGTTCATTATTTATAAAATCCAAATCCAAAAAATATCCGCTTCCAATGCCCTCTATGATTGCATTTAGGCACTTTCCGTGTGATTCTCCGGATGTCAAAAATCTGATTGTCACTTTTCCAATTCCTTTTTTTTGATTTTAAATGTATTCCCAGGGGATGTGCTCTTGGGCTATAATCGTCTCCACGCCTGTCTTTGCGATTAATCCTTGAATTAAAGGAAGAACGGGAAGCTCAGATTCAAAATGGCCGATATCCGCAACGGCAAATCCTCGAACTTCAAGCGCAGCGTGGAATTTGATGTCCCCCGTGATGTATAAATCTATGTCGTATTCGTTTAATTTCTTGATATAGCTGCCTCCGGCGCCTGCACAAATGGCCACATTCCTTACAGTTTCTACGTTTGAAGGGTTTATAACTTTCACTCTTTCAGATCCCACGGACATTTTCACGGTTTGCAAAAGTTCCATAAGGTCAATTTCATCTTTCAAATGAGCAATTTTTACGCATTCGTCAACCGTAATAAGGTTTTTGAACCCTAAAACCCCCGCAAGGGCGTCTGTGGTTGAGCCGTAGGTTTTATCAAGGTTTGTATGCGCGCTATATACGCAAATATTGTGTTTTATTGCTTCAACGATATTGCTGTCGTCAATTTTGCTTAATTTGTCGAAAATCAAGGGGTGGTGTGTGATTATAAGGTCGCAATCGTTTGTAATTGCCTCAGAGAGCGTTTCTTTGGTAAACGATAGTGCGATTAAAACCCTGTTAACGTAGTCGTGGTGCAGGTTTATCTGCCATCCGGAATTATCCCATGATTCCATTAAATCCAGGGATGCGTATTTCTCGATTTTTGAAATAATTTCATCGGTTTTAATCATAAAACTCGCTCCAGTATGGCTTTTGCCACGTTTTCCTTGCTGCTTTTTTCGATATGGACTGTATTTTGGGTCTTGTCTATTATCCAAACTTCGTTTTCATCAGTGTTTAGGGCAACTTTTGCCTCATTTGCAATTATAAAATCGGCATTTTTGGCTTGCAACTTGGCTTTTGCCGTTTCTATAATATTTTCTGTGCCCAAAGAAAATCCTATTGTTTTTTGATTTTCTTTTTTTATTTGGCCCATATTCTTTAGTATATCAGGGTTTTGGACTAATTCAAGTGTCAGAGTTTCGCCCTCGTTTTTCTTTGAAAGCTTTGCTGTGCTTGGGTTTTTAACCCTATAATCCGCTACAGCTGCCGCCATTATTAAATAATCAGCCTCTTTAAAACTTTTTTCAACCGCATCCAACATATCAAGTGTAGAATTTACAATTGTTATTTTATAGGGTCGATTTTCAATTTTTACGGTGCTGATAATTTCAACGTCGTATCCCATGGAGTGGGCACAATCCGCCAGGCACAAGCCCATGCGGCCGCTTGATGCGTTAGATATAAACCTGACGGGGTCTATAGGCTCTCTGGTGCCTCCCATAGTTAATAATACTCTGCCTTTTGCCCCTGTTTTACCTGAAACCGTTGCAGGACAAAGGGTTTCAAGAATTGTCTTATAGATTTTTTCAACGTCCGCCATCCGCCCTTTTCCGACCGTTCCGCAAGCAAGCGGTCCTGTCTCGCTTTCGACGATTTTTACACCCGCATTTTTAAGGGCATTTACGTTATTTTGGACAAAAATGTTATTGAGCATTCCTGTGTTCATCGCAGGAGCAATTATGACGGGCTTTTTCAGCCCAAGATAAGCGTTAAATGTGCTTGTAATAAGGTTATCGGCGATTCCTGAAGCAAATTTGGAAATCGTATTTGCCGTAATTGGTGCTATAACAAATATATCCGCCCAATCAGTCAGGTTGATATGCTCTGTGGAGTGGCTTTTAGAGAATGTATCATAGTGAACCTTATTGTTAGAAAGGGTTTCGAGCGTTTTCTCGCCTATAAACTCAAGTGTGGCGGGGCTTACAACCGTTTTTACGCTCGCTCCGTTTTTAATTAACAGTCTTATGAGTTCACACGTTTTGTAACAAGATATGGAACTTGTAATACCGACAAGAACATTTTTCCCAAATAGCGGGCCTTTCGCCGTGTTTAATGGTTCATTATCCACGCTGTGCCTCACTTTCAGAGTTTGTTACAGGCTCAACTTCTTTTTCAGAGCTGTTTTCAGCTCTTTTTTCATAGTCATAAACCGCTTGCAGCTTGCATAAAGCATTTTCAACTTCATCATTTTCAATTGTATATTTATAAATTGTAGAAAGTTCAAGCTCCTCTTTTACGGTATCCATGCGCTTTTTAATGCTTTCTTCATCTTCTGTTTTTCTGCCGCGGAGCCTTTTTTCAAGTTCATCCAAATTTGGCGGCGTGAAAAAAACGGTGATGCAGTCCGGGAATTTGCCCATAATCTTTTGTGCGCCTTTGGTTTCAATTTCAAGAAGCACATCAGCCCCTTTGTCTAAGGCCTTCAGGACAAAATCTTTTTTGGTGCCATAGTAATTATCCGAATATTTTGCCCATTCCAAAAGTTCATCGTTTTCAATGGATTTTTCAAATTCTTCTTTGCTCACAAAAAAATAATTTACCCCGTGAACTTCGCCCGGGCGCGGTTTTCGGGTGGTTTGTGAGATTGAATAAATTATATTTTTATTATCGTGAAAAAATCTCTCTAAAATTGTGCCTTTGCCAACTCCCGAAGGGCCTGTAATCACAAATAGCTTGCCTTTTGGCGTTTTGCCGTCGGTTTTTTCAGTGGAGAAATTTTCAATATTTTTGCTTTCCATTTGTAAATTATACACTAAATTTAAACATAAAAAAAGATGGTCCAAAAATATTTTGAGCCATCTTTTTAAAATTTTCTGAAGCCTTGTGCTACAAGGT
>CANSKM010000180.1 GCA_947647475.1 uncultured bacterium | reverse complement strand
GGCATAGAGGTATTCAGGCGGCAGCCCTTTGTATTTTGGCTGGTCTTTTTTGTTTCCGATGCCGACAACAATGCCCTTGTATTCGTTTAATTGCCTGTCGTATTCCTTGTAATCGTAAACATCAAGGACAAAATGAGCATCATCCGTTGTGCCGTTTTCAATGGTTCTTTTTACCTTGTTTAGCCCGTCCGTGAGGGCGTTTTGATATTCTATCGGCATTTTTGCAATGCTTTGCGCCGCAGCCTGTTTGTTGATATAGGTTACGGTTCCTTTAAAATTTATGTTTGAAATTGGCGTAATCATACTTCTTAAAATCCCTTTCAAGGAACGTGTTTCCTCGTTTTGGCGGGCTTACTTTTTTTAGTGTGCAATTTTTGTGCGGAAAATAAGCCGCAACTGAGCCCAATTATTTAAACCCCGAAAAAAGATTTATTTGCTAATTTTTGTATAGTGCGTGCCGTTTTTGAAATATTCCTTAAAATGTTTTTCAAGGTCTTCCTGTAAGGCTTTCAGGCTATTTTCAACCTGAAGCCTGATTTTTTCAATAGTGTCATCGTCCGCATCTTTATCCACATAAATTGGGTCGCCGCAAAGGAGGCAGAGCTTTTTGCAAAACAGCGGAAAACAAAAATCATCCCAGGTTTTTAATTTGATAAAGCCTTTAGAGGGGCTGTACCAGGCAAAAGGCACAATGGGGACACCTGAAAGCTTTGCAATTTCGACAATTCCTTTTTTTACAACCTCTTTTGGGCCGGAAGGGCCGTCAATTGTAATGGCCACGTTATTTTTAGCTTTAAGAACATCCAAAATCTCAAGCGAAGCCTGCGCACCACCTCTTTTTTGAGAACCTCTTACGGTTTTAATGCCAAGGGATTCCGCTGCGGTTGCGATGATTTGACCGTCTCTGGAGCGGCTTATGAGGCAGTGGAGTTTTTCCCTTTCGGGGATGCCGTAAACGCCGCACTGTCTTGAATGCCAGAGGGCAAAAAGGCAGCCGTCAAGGTGAATGGGGTAATTTATAACTTTGCAATCGTAAAAATATTTTTTAATGTGAAATACGACCTTTACAAGGAAGCCAAAAAGTTTGTACTGTTTTTCTTTGTCTAAAAAATTTATCCTGATTTTCATCCGTTTTTCCTTAGTGTATACTGAGTTCCAGCCCGGCTTTACTGTTTTTTCGTACAGTATTTTCGGGCTTTTAAAATTATTTTCTTAAATCTGAAGCGAGCTTGTGTGCAAAAAGTCCTTCTGCTTCAGCAAGGCTTGAAGCCGTTTGTGCAAGGGTTTTGGCCATTTTTTCATCAATGTTTTGATAGGTTAAAATCTTTATAAAATCAAAAACGCTAAGGCCCCCTGTATATCTTGCCGCTTTGTTTGTCGGAAGCACATGGTTTGTGCCGGAACAGTAGTCCCCAAAGACTTCTGCGCAGTTTTGGCCGATAAAAAGCGAGCCGTAGTTTGTAAATTTATCTGCCATCTCTTTTGCCCCTTTAAACATTAATTCTAAATGTTCAGGTGCCCTTAAATTAGAGATTTGAACCGCATCTTCAATATTTTCAACCACAATGCAGACGGATTTTTCAAAAGCAATCTCTGCAATATCTTTGGTTTGAAGGGTTTGAAGCTGCGCGCGTGCAGATTTTTCAACATCTTCAGCCAGTTTTTTGCTCGTTGTAATTAAATATGCCCTTGCATCTTTGTCATGCTCTGCCTGTGCAAGCATATCTGCGCTTACAAGGCTTGGGTTTGCCGTTTCATCCGCAACAATTAAAACTTCAGACGGCCCTGCAAGAAAATCGATGTCGCATTTTCCGTAGACGTATTTTTTTGCAAACGTTACAAATTTATTTCCGGGGCCCACAATTTTATCCACAGGTAAAATGCTTTCGGTGCCGTATGCAAAGGCAGATATAGCCTGTGCTCCGCCAAGTTTATAAATTTTATCTGTGCCTGAAATGTGTGCTGCAACGATTGTTTGCGGTTTTATTCTTGGAGATGTGAGGCAAATTTCTTTGACACCCGCAACTTTTGCCGGGGTCACTGTCATAATACAGGAGCTTGGAAGCGGGTAATTTCCGCCCGGGACGTAGCATAGCACCCTATCAAGAGGCACAATTCTGTGCCCTAGAACAGATTCGCCCGTTTTAAATTCAAGTTCTTTTATGCATTCAAACTGTTTTTTTGCAAATTCAAGCACGTTTTTCTGTGCGGTTTTAATGGTTTGAATAATTTCAGGGCTTACATTTCTGTAGGCTTCCTCAATTTCTTCTTCTTTAACCAAAAAATCATCGGGAGAATTGAAATCCCCGTCATTAAAGCGTTTAGAATATTCAAGGAGCGCAAAATCCCCGCCTGCTTTAACGTTTTCAATAATTTTTGCAACATCATGCAGGGTTTCAAATTCAATTTCAGAATAGAAACTTTTTAAAAATTCTTCGTTTTTAAGGTCATTTTTATCGTAAATTTTCATCTGCTTAAAACCCGTTCCTGATTTGCTTTTACCCCTCTTTAAATTACTTTGCGCGGGAAGCCAAATTGTTTATAATATCATTTGGCGCAACATCGTGCATTGCCATAAATACAAGCAGGTGGTAGATTAAATCTGCCGCTTCCCAGCCAAGGCCGTCTCCGAGCTCGAAATTCACACTTTCAAAAGCTTCTTCCATAATTTTTCTTTTAAGGTAAAATTCATTGTTGAAAAGCTTTGTGGTGTAAGAGCCTTCGGGCATTTTCTTTTTTCTGTCCAAAATTAATTGGTAAAGTTCGTGTAATGAAAAATCTTTGTCTTCAAAACAGCTGTATGTGCCCAAATGGCAAGCATTTCCCTTTTGATTTACCTTGTATAAAATCGTATCTTTGTCGCAGTCAAATTTTGCGGAAACAAGCTCCTGCGTGTTTCCTGAGGTTTCGCCTTTTGTCCAGAGCTCTTGTCTGGAGCGGCTGTAATATGTTGCTTTTCCTGTTGTTAAAGATTTTAAAACAGACTCCCTGTTTGAATATGCAAGCATTAAGACCTGTTTTGTGTTTTTATCCTGCACGATGGTTGGAATTAGACCGTCTTTTGATTTTTCAAAATCAAGGCAGGCACAGAAGGCATCTTCGAGGTTAATTTTTCCTGTGTAAATCGACATGCCAAGCTGGCAGGATATATCAAGCCTTGCAAGTTCCTGAATTTCTTCAATGCTTGTAATTCCGCCTGCTGCAACAATTGGCATCTTTGTAATTTTTCTGATTTCCCTGAAAGCATCAAGGTTTGTGCCCTGAAGCATTCCTTCTTTTTCGACAATTGTGTATAAAAAACCTGAACAAAAATCCCCAAACCTTTGAACGTGGGCTTGTGTGGAAACCTCGGTATCCGTTTGCCAGCCATCCACGGTGATTTTACCGTTTCTTGAATCAATCGCAACGATTACCCTGTCTTTTGGGAGTTTTGACAAAAATGCTTCATCTGCCGCCGTTCCTATGATTATTTTTTTGGCGCCATAGCTGATTATTCTTTTTGCTTTTTCAACAGAGCGAATTCCGCCGCCCACTCTGCATTCTGCGATTTTACAAATCTGGCGGATAATATCTTCGTTGTCACGCCCGGTGTTCATTGCCGCATCAAGGTCTATCACGGCAATTTCGCCAAATCTTGCATAATATTTTGCAAGTTCTATAACATTTTCTTTTTC
>CANSKM010000179.1 GCA_947647475.1 uncultured bacterium | reverse complement strand
CCAATATATGGAGTTCAAATCCTGTATTTCCGGTACAATTTTGTACTTTTTTAGTAAAAAAATCGGGTTGACAGGCGTTTTGAGCGTTGAACTCGAAACTTACATATACGAGGTTCAAAGCCTGTAGTTCCGATACAATTTTGTACTTTTTTAGTAAAGAATCGGGATGACAGGATTTGAACCTGCGGCCCCTTCGTCCCAAGCGAAGTACGCTACCAAACTGCGCCACATCCCGATATTACATTTACACTTTCGGTACGCTACCACCTCTCCTCCAAAGTGACATTTAGTCACTTTCTCGTCGGCAGAATGCCACATCCCGAATTTTCAAAAACTATTTAATTTTCAAATTTGTTAAACAAAAAGATATGGTATATTACAGCAACACTGCAATATACCATATCTTAACATAAATAATTTTTGTTGCAATTAAATTTTTGCAAGACTCTGTTCAATATCCGCTATGATATCATTAACATCCTCAAGACCTACAGAAAACCTTACAGTACCCGGGTTTATGCCGCAGGCAATAAGCTGCTCTTCGGTTAATTGCCTGTGAGTTGCACTTGCAGGATGAAGAACACAAGTCCTGATATCTGCCACGTGCACCTCGTTTGATGCCATTTTGAGCCCGTCCATAAATTTCACCGCAGCATCGTATCCGCCCTTAATTACAAGCGAAATCACGCCGCTTTGGCCGTTTGGTAAATATTTTTGCGCCAAATCGTAATATTTATTGCCTTTAAGCCCAGGATAATTCACGCTTTCAAACTTGCCCGTGCTCTCAAAATATTGGGCCACTTTTAGCGCATTTTGACAATATTTTTCCATTCTAATGCCCAGAGTTTCAAGCCCAAGGTTCAATAAAAATGCGGAATTTCCTGAAGGGTAGGCCCCAAAATCCCTCATCAATTGCATTCTTGCCTTTATAATATACGGAGCAAAGGCGTAATCCTTTGTATAAACCGTCCCATGGTAAGATTCATCGGGCTCTGTAAATTCAGGAAAATTACCGTTTGTATAGTCAAATTTGCCTGAATCCACAATCACACCGCCCACCTGCACGGCATGCCCGTCCATATATTTTGAAGTTGAGTGAATTACAACATCCGCCCCAAATTCAATCGGCTTACATAAAATGGGCGTCGGGAAAGTGTTATCAACAATTAAAGGAATGCCGTTTTTGTGGGCAACGCGTGCAAATTTTTCAATGTCTAAAACCTGCAAAGAAGGATTGGTCAAGGTTTCACCAAAAATTGCCTTTGTGTTCGGTTTAATTTTTGCTTGAATTTCTTCTTCACTTGCATCCACATCCACAAAAATACACTCAATTCCAAACCTTTTCATCGTAATTGCAAACAAATTCAAGGTTCCGCCATAAATTGAAGATGAAGCAACAAAGCTATCACCCGCCTTACAAAGGTTCAAAACAGACATTAAAGAGGCCATTTGCCCGCTTGATGTACACATTGCGGCAACTCCGCCTTCTAAATCCGCAATTTTTTTCTCAACAACATCCACCGTGGGGTTTGTAAAACGAGTGTAGATGTGCGCTTTTGTCGGGTCGTTAAAAACATCCCCGATTTCTTTTGTTGAATTAAACCTAAAAGTCGTGCTTTGATATATGGGCATCACCCTTGGGCCGCCGTTTTCCGGGGTGTAGCCTGAATGCAAACATTTTGTATTATCTTTCATAATATTTTCCTTATCTAAAATCTTATTCCTGCACGGGCAAAAGCCCGAAAACTCCGGCTTTAAAACTCTATGTCCCGATTTTATGCACTCTTACAAAGTTTGTGCGCCCGGAAATAAGCCTTGGGGCAGAACCTGTAATAATCACGTAATCATTTTGTTTTAGGCCGACTTCATTTATCAAAAATTCATCAATTTTTAACAATAAATCCTGATCCACAATCGCATCCCACTTTTTACAGAAAGGATAAACACCCCACGCAAGCGCCATTTTCCTGCAGGTCTCTTCCATATCGGAAACCATAATAACAGGAGCGGAAGGTTTCAATTTTGACATAAGGCGGGTTGAATATCCAAAATGCGAAAAGCTCAAAATCGCCTTTGCGTTGACATATTTAAGCATCTTATCCACCCCAAACACAACAGCCTGGCGGGTAAGGGCAATATCATCGTTCAATTCGTAATCTGTATCAAATTTGTAAAAAGCACTGTTTTCAGTACTTATAGCAATTTTTGACATCATCTTCACTGCATCAATTGCAAATTTACCGACAGAAGTTTCGCCTGAGAGCATAACAGCATCCGTCCCATCCAGAATTGCATTTGCAACATCGGAACTTTCCGCACGCGTTGGGATAGGCTCATTTATCATAGATTCAAGCATCTGTGTTGCAACAATAACAGGTTTTCTTTGCTTATTTGCTTCATCAATTATAAGCTTTTGGCAAATGGGCACATCCACAGGCGAAAGCTCTATTCCAAGGTCCCCGCGCGCAACCATAACGGCATCGGATACAGAAATAATTTCAACCAAGTTTTCAATCGCATCCGGCTTTTCAAGCTTTGATACGACAGGAATTGAGGCATCAAAATCATTTATATATTTTTTGCAAAGAAGAACATCTTCATTTTTCCTTACAAAAGAAAGAGCGATTAAATCCGCTTTCTCTTCCACGGCAAACTTTATAAAATCAACATCCTTTGGTGTCACAGCATCAAGGCTTGCAGTTGAGCCCGGAATATTTAAACCTTTTCTTGATTTTAAAATTCCACCGTTTGTAACGGTCGCATAAACCCTGTTTTCTTCAACTTCATCCACCAAAACTTCAAGCTTGCCATCGTCAATTAAAATCCTGCTTCCTTTTGAAACATCATCCGCAAGGCCTTTATAGTCAACCGGGATAATTTCACCTTTTTGCTCTGCAGCATGTTCAAAAACAAGCTTATCCCCGTTTTTAATTTCAATCTCTTCTTTAAGGTTCCCGATTCTTATCTTTGGGCCTTGAAGGTCCACCAAAGTTGCAACATAAACACCCATTTTTGCTGAAACCTCTTTTATCATTCGGATTTTTTCCCTATGATAATCCATCGTCCCGTGAGATGTATTTAGCCTGAAAACATTTGCACCGGCTAAAATAAGCTCCTTCACGGCTTCCGGTGTTTCTGTTGCAGGCCCAAGCGTTACAACAATTTTTGTTCTTTTTGAAAAAATAGTGTTCATAAATTCTTATCCAAAAAATTCTAAAATCACAATAATTTTATCATATAAACTAATATTAACAAATATTTCAGCCATTGAACGAAAATTAAAAGGGCAATATAATAAAACAATGGAAAAGAATTCAAAAATTTACATTGCAGGGCACAGAGGCCTTGTTGGAAGCGCGATTGAGCGCAAACTAAGGCGCGAAGGGTTTAACAACCTCATTCTTAAAACTTCATCCGAACTTAACCTTGAAAACCAAAGTGAAACGGAAGCTTTTTTTAACAAAGAAAGGCCCGAGTATGTTTTTCTTGCCGCTGCACATGTGGGTGGAATTCTTGCAAATTCAAAGTATCAGGCAGATTTTATTTATAAAAACTTGATGATTTCATCAAACATTATAAATTCCTGCCACAAATTCGGCGTAAAAAAACTTGTAAATCTTGGCTCCAGCTGCATTTACCCAAAAAATGCCCCGCAGCCTATGAAAGAAGATTGCCTTTTAAC
>CANSKM010000178.1 GCA_947647475.1 uncultured bacterium | reverse complement strand
AATTTATCGTCCGTATAAAGCCTTTGCCTTGTCTCGTCGCGGTTTTCAACGTTTGCATAAAGGTCATCCATTAAATTATTAACATGTTCTGTTAATTCAGGTTTTCCAATCATAGACTGTGCCCACATCCTAATCGGTTCGTTGTCGTGGGTTCCGACCATTGCCCAGGAATTTTCCGTGATGTTGCAGCATCTGTATGCATGGTCTTTTTCTTCTGCTACAACAAACTGCACAAGTTTCATCCCTGCAAGCTGATATTTTTCCATAACGCGAACAACAGGATATGTAAGCGTTCCAAGGTCTTCTGCAACAATCGCATCTTTATCAAGGCCCGCTTCTTTTGCAGCCCCGATAACGATTTTTTCAATCGTTCTTCCATACATTTCAACCTGCTTGTCATCAAGCTTTGAAATCCATTTTTCTTTATCGGGTTCAACCTGATTATTCGTGTCATCTTCCCTTGCGATAGAATATTTCTTTAATTCAGGGTGGAAGGGAGATGAATAAAGCCTGCCTGCGCCTTCTTCAACTTTCGGGAGGTTTCCTTTTTTATAAACCCAAGGGTCGATAAGCCCTACGGTGTGGTCAATTCTAACACCGCCCGGGTTTTCTTTAAACATTTTTAAATATAATTTATAAAGAAGTTTTCCGGCTTCGCCCAGGCTTCCGTCTTCATTAAACATTTTTTCAGGGTCAACAACGCTGAAACCCCAGGCCTGTCCGTCTTTTGAGAAATAATCCGGAGGGCAGCCAAGGCACCAGCCTTCTAAAAATAATGATTTATAAGCCCAGTTGTCTCTGTCAGAGAATGCAACCTGTCTGTCGGCTATCATTTTGAGGCCTTTTTCTTTAGCATAAGCCCTTGTTTTTTCGCTCTGTTTAGCTGTAATGAACTGCGCTAATTTATATTTTGCAATAACATCGGCATATTTTTCTGAAATTTCTTTAATTCTTGCTTCGGCTTTTTCCCTGTCCCAAGTAGAGAAAAGGTCTCTATCAAGTTCATTTTCCCACTGCGGCCAATAATCTGAACCATGTTCAAGTGTGAAAGCCTCATATAATGCATCGTTATCAAGCCAGAAAGAATTTTCTTCCTTAAATTTTTCAAAATCTTCTTTCATTTTGCCTGAAGCGTTCAATTTGAAGTTTTCATAAACTTCATCCATAACGCTGTTTAAAACATCGATTGAATAAGTGTATGCTGCTCTGTTTTCATATAATTTCGGGTTTTCTTTAACAATTTTTTCCAAAGTAACTGCTGATAATAAATTGTCATATTCGGGCGTTGTTAAAGAAATTAAGTCCATAAACAAAGGATTTTGGGAAAAAACGGTGCCTGTGTAGGGCGAAGAATCGCTCGGTTTGGTTTTTCCGTTGGGGCCCAATTGGATTGCGTTAAACATTCCGCCTGCAAAGTCCATAAGTTCTTTTGCGCCGTTTGAATTATATGTTCCAAAGCCTGTATTTTCGTTTAAAAGAGAAGGGAAACTCACCCCATGTAAAATTAAAGCCATATTCTTTTTATTTAAGGCAGCGAGGCCCTCTTTTACAATTTCTTTGTAGTTTGAATTTATTTTTTTGTCTGTCGTTTGCATTGAAACAATTTCCTCCTAAATTAAGATAATAAGTCTAATAACTTGTTAAGCCCCGCTTTTGAAGATATTCCCTGACTTCGTTTAGGGCAGATTGGACAATACGCGTAATTCTTGAGCTTGAAAGCCCCACCATTTGTGCAATTTGCTTCACCTGCATATTACGATAAAACCTGTATTCAACAATGGTTCTGTCTTTTTGGGGCAAAGTTGCGATTGCTTCTCTTATAACGCGTCCTAATTCTGTAATTTCGGCTTTTTCATCAGGTGTTGCAGATGTATCTTTTATAAAATCAAAAGGCGAATCCGTATCGGATGAAGCGGATGCGATAGAATCGATTGATAAAATTGTTTCATAAATTGCTTCGCGGACTTTTGCGGGCGAAACATCAAGGCTGGAGGCTTCTTCTCCGGTTGAAGCGCTTTCTTCGCTTTCCTCTTCAGCTTCTTTTTTGTGTTTTAAGGTATACCATTTATAACGGTTTCTAAGTTCGTTTCTAATGGCCCAGCGTACTGCAGTTGCAATGTAGGATGAATTATATTTTTCCAATTGTTCATCCGATTTATTTTTAATAAGCGCCTGAATTGCAATAATACCGATAGATACAAGTTCTTCGCATTCCACCATGTGAGATGGGATACGCCTGTATTCTACCCTTGCCACTTTTTGAATTATATCGATATAATCTTTTAATCTGTTTGATTGCAACTTTAGCGCCATTTTCTCATTTTACTTTAAGTAAATTTTACTATTTTTTTGTGCTTTTTGCAAATATACCCCTCATTTGAAGTATAAAAAGATTAAATATTGGGAGGGTTAATGTTTGGCCCTGCGTTCGGGCTTTGAATGTTTTGGATATTTTGCGGTGTAACGTTTGGTGTTCCTTGAGGGTTTTGCGGGTTTTTCGGTTTTAGGGCCTCAGGCGTCTTTTTCTTTAAGTTGTATACAAAAATCAATATTTCAGCGACCGCTTTATATAAATCCGGAGGAACTTCGTGGTTAATTTCAACCATTCTGAATATTGCACGCGCAACAGGCGGGTTTTCGATAACGGGAATGTTGTGCTCTTGTGCAATTTCTTTAATTTTCTTTGCAAAAAGCTCTGTCCCTTTTGCAAGAAGCTTTGGAGATTCCATAGTTGCTGCGTCATATTTTAAGGCACAGGCGATGTGAATCGGGTTTGTTACAACAAAATCAGCTTCAGGAACCATATCCATCATAGATTTTTGTAACAATTGCTGTCTTTTTTGGCGAAGGGCAGCCTTAACATGCGGGTCGCCTTCAGAGTTTTTATACTCATCTTTTACCTCTTTAAAAGACATCTTTTGATCCTGCATAAATTTCCATTTTGTAACGCCGTAATCTGCAGCAGCGATGATTAAAAAGGCAATTCCCGCTTTAATTACAAAATCTACGATTAATTTACCAAAGGCAATTAAGGTTGCAAACTGGTTTTCAACCCCTGCCAGCATCAAAATTGCAGGGAAATGTTCCATATAAACAACCCAGCCTATGAACCCCAAAATTACAACCTTTGCAATGTTTTTTACAAGTTCAAACAAGGTTTTTGGGCTCATTAAGTTTTTAAAATATTTTGTCGGGTTTAATTTATCCGGTTTTGGAATTAAGGGGGTGATTGTAAACAAGGGCCCAACCTGGATTAAATCTCCTAAAACCCCCATAAACCCTGCAAGGACAAGGATTGGGAGGATAATTAAAAAGGTTGGGATAAGGGTAGAGGTTAAAATGTACATATACCCTATTTTTTCAAGGTTTGCGTTTGGAATTTGTTCATAAAGGTTTGAATAAAGGTGTGCAATCTGTCCCCAAATAAAGGGCCCTAAGGCATAAATAGCTGAAAACATAACAATCAAAGCAAGTGCTGTTGAAAAATCCTTAGATTTTACAACCTGCCCTTCTTTTCTTGCCTTTTGAAGCTTCTGATGCGAGGCTTCAAACTGTTTATCTTCATCACCCATATTTTTACCTTACTTTTATTCCCTTAATTTTATTTTGAATGTCTGAAACAATCAGGTTTCTTTTGCCCTTCCTTTTTAAAATGTTAATTTCTTTTAAAGGTTTTTTTGAAATATTGTATTCT
>CANSKM010000177.1 GCA_947647475.1 uncultured bacterium | reverse complement strand
GCCTTATTATGTTTGTTGAAAAATGTTAATACCTTAAAAGCCTTGTGCGGGAAATGCTCGCGCTTGAAATAAAAGGAAATAAAAGGAAATAAAAGGAAACTAGTTTTAAAAAGGAGATATATAAAATGGCTGCATTTTTTATTGTGATTTTGGTTGTTGCTGCTGTGTTTGCAATTACAGGGTTTAAAATTGTAAACCAGGCGCAGGTGATGATAATTGAAAGATTGGGGCGTTTTAACAGAATTTTAAGCCCGGGGCTTCAATTTATCGTTCCTTTTATCGATACCCCAAGAGGAATTCATTCTAAAAAAGCAGTAAGAACCGTAACGGGTGAGACATTTTCAGTTTATTCCGTTGTTGAAAAAATTGATTTAAGAGAAAGTGTTTTTGATTTCCCAAGACAAAACGTTATTACAAAAGATAACGTAACGATTTCAATTAACGCGCTTTTATATTTCCAAATTGTTGATCCTAAAAGTGCTGTTTATGAAATTGAAAACCTGCCTGAGGCTATTGAAAAATTAACCCAGACAACCTTAAGAAACGTAATCGGTGAAATGGATTTGGATACAACGTTTACATCCCGCGATATTATTAACGAAAAATTAAGAACAATCCTTGATGATGCGACAAATAAATGGGGTGTAAAGATTAACAGGGTTGAATTACAGGATATCATTCCTCCTAAAGAAATTCAAAACGCGATGGAAAAGCAGATGAAAGCTGAAAGAGACAGACGTGCTGCAATCCTGGAAGCCGAAGGGATGAAACGCGCTGCAATTCTTGAAGCCGAAGGTGTTAAAGAATCCCAAATTAACAAAGCGGAAGGCGAAAGACAGGCAGCAGTTCTTGTTGCGGAAGGTAACAAAGAAGCAAGAATTAAAGAGGCTGCAGGTGAAGCAGAAGCAATTAAAATGGTGATTGATGCACTTTCAAACTCAGGTGCCCCTGATAAATATTTAATTGCGATGAAATATCTTGAAACCTTAAAAACAATGACTGAAGGTAAAGACAACAAAGTTGTTTATATGCCGTATGAAGCAACCGGAATTTTATCTTCAGTTGACGGCATTAAACAAATGTTTGACGGCGCAAAGAAATAGGATATAAGTAAGGCGAAAACAGGGCAAAAGATGAGCAAAACAAACAAACGTCTGTTAATTGTGGATGATGAGGCTGAAATAAGGGACCTTTTGGTTTTTGATATTCAATCCTCTGGATACACTGTAGATTCCGCAAAAGATGGCGAAGAAGGTTTAAAAAAGGCCGTAGAAAACAACTACGACCTCATTCTTCTTGATGTTATGATGCCAAAAATGAACGGGTATGATGTTTGTAAGAATATCCGCCTTGTAAAACCAAAAGTGCCGATTTTAATGCTCACAGCCAAGGGTACAATCCACGATAAAACAGAAGGGTTTGATGTCGGCGCGGATGATTATCTTGTAAAGCCTTTTGACATTCAGGAAGTTTTGCTCAGAATTCGCGCGCTTTTAAGGCGAAACGAAGACTCTGAAAGCCACAATTCAAAAGAAGTTTTAAGAGCAGGGGATATTGAAATCCTTCCGGATTCTCTTGAAGCGCTTGTTTTGGATAAAAAAGTTAAACTAACGCCCACTGAATTTGAAATTTTATACTGTCTTTTGCAGCACTTGAACAAAGCTGTAACCCTTGCGACACTTTTAGATGAAGTGTGGGGATACAATAGCGACGAGGATGTTCGAATGGTGCGTGTCCATGTGGGCGGGCTTCGCCAAAAAATCGAAACTGATACAAGGAAGCCAAAATATCTTCACACTGTGACAAATGTCGGGTATAAACTTACCCCTTTCGGTGTGCTTGAAGAAAATCAATAAAATAATACCTTGGAGCGACAGCGCTCATAAAAATATTTGGAGGAAACTTTGAAAAGATTGAAAATAGCGGAACAGATTGTTATAGTTATGCTGCTTGCGGTGTTAATCCCTTTTATTACAATCGGGCTAATAATATCAAACATTTCGCAGCAATCCGTTAGAAAAGAACTTATCTATTCTTCCAAAATGATTTCAGGCTTTGTGGGCGATAGTGTTCAAAACTATGTAAAACTTGCAGAAGAAGAGTTAAGACAGGTGGCTTCTGCCATAAGTTTTTTCTATTATGAGGAAGATAAAAACGATTTTCTTGAAGAAATTGAACAAAAGTACGGTAAATTCAGTAACTTTAAGGTTTTAGATTCTGATACCCTAAAAAACAGAGACCCTGTTTTTAACGTTAAAAATTCTACAATTAAACTTTACGCTGATGTAAGTGCTACGGATGTTGTGAGTGCCGATTTAAAAATGGCAATTCTTCAAGATGCGCTTGATAACAAATTTACAGATATTAAGCACGATATCTATATTTTAGATGGCAGAGGAAATATTGTTGCAACAAATGACCATGATAACAACGGATATCAAGATATTGTAAAAAACTTGCCAAGAGAGCGTGAATATCAAACGCCTGTTCTTTTTTCAAAGGTGAAAAACCAACCCCTTGCATATTTTCAGCTTAAAAACCCCGAATGGACGATTATTGTTAAAACAACGCCTGTTGTGACAAAGAAAACTATTGATATGGCAAGGTTTAGGATAATCCTCTCCCTTGTTTTGGCTGCGCTTTTTATCTTTGCAATTGTCGGAATTTATACATATTATCTCTATTTAAACATAAGACAGCTTTTTAAAGGGATAATTGCGATTTCAAAAGGAAGCTACAATAGGAAAATCCGCCTTTTGAAAAGCGTTTTCACACCGCATGAAATTGTTTTTCTTGAAAAAGAATTTAACTATATGACAAAAAAGGTGGCGGGTTCTTATGCGGAATTATCCGAAAAGAACCTTGAATTAAAACGCTTGGATGAATTTAGGGGCAGTTTAATTTCTGCAATAAGCCATGAATTCAGAACCCCTTTAACAAGTATAATCGGATATTCAAGCCGTCTTTTAAGGTCTGATATTGAAATAGATGAGGCCACAAAAACAAAGAGCTTAAAGGTTATAAAGCAACAGGCGCAAAGGCTTTCAAGAATGGTGGATGATCTTCTTGTAATTCCTGATATTGAAAGTTTTAAACTTCAGCTAAAAACAGAAAAGCTTGATTTGGCAAAGCTTTTAGAGCTTTCTGTAACCTATGCAAATTCAAATGATACGAAATTTGAAATTAACACAGTGCAGGATTTAATCCCTGTTGAAGCGGATAAAGACAGGCTGATTCAGATTTTAGTAAACCTTTGCGATAACGCGATAAAATATAATAAAGACAATGCGCCGATTGTGGTTTCCGCGGCAAATGTTGAAGGGAAACCCTGTCTTTCAATTTTAAATAAATCCGATATTATTCCAAAAGAGATGCTAAATAAACTCTATGATAAATTTGTGCGGATTGATTCAGAACTCACAAGAACAACGCGCGGAACGGGCCTTGGGCTTTTTATTGTTAAGGGCCTTTGTGAGGCGATGAATATCACAATTGACATTTCAAGCACGGAAGCAGGTTTTGAAGTGGTTCTTGTTTTTAATAACGCACCGAAAGAAAAGGAAAATCCGTTTGAATTTGATCTTGATGCGGTTGAAGATTTAAACGAAGCAAAAAGTGAGATGGTAAATACTTTATTTTCATAAGTTTTTTGTGGCTTTGGGGTTTTAGGGTTTAAAAATGTCGAAAGAATAAATA
>CANSKM010000176.1 GCA_947647475.1 uncultured bacterium | reverse complement strand
CCTAAAACCGGCGCCGATTTTTCAAGATCTTAAAAAAAGATTTTTATATGAAGCATATTTTCTAAAATGCTTAAAGTTTAAAAATCTTTCTTCTCTTTTTTATTCAATATATTCAGATGCAGAAATTTTGGAGACGGGCGAAAATTCTTTTGTTAAATTTGCGGAATTTTCGGTTAAAAGAAGTGTTTATGAATTTTTCCTAAGCTATGAAGAGATGAAAAAGGAAGCATTGGGCGAAAATATTTTCTTAAAGAAAAAAAAGAGAGAATGTTTTGATTTTAATTCAAAAAAAATGTTAGAATTAATTGAGGTAAAATGGATAAATTAAACAGAATTTTAGCACTCGATATTGGCGATAAAAGAATAGGCGCTGCTTTTAGTGACCCTTTCGGAATTTTTGTCTCTAAAAGTGAACTTATTTTAAGAGAAAACGACAAAAAGGCGCTTGAAGCTATCGAAAAGCTTTGCGTTGAATATAATGTGCAAAAAATTGTTGTCGGTGTACCTTATAATATGGACGGCTCTTTTGGCTTTCAGGCAAAGAAAAACGTTGAATTTATCGCGCCTTTGAAGGAAAAATATGAAATAATTTACCATGATGAAAGACTTACATCTTTTCAGGCAGAAGAAGCCCTTAAACTTCAAAAGGTGAAATACACCAAAAATAAAGGGCTTGTGGATATGAAAAGTGCGTGTATAATTTTAGAAGATTATTTAGGAGAACAATAATATGGGTAGATTTGACGATATGGAAAACCGTGAATTGCAGGTAATTACAACAATTGGCGAGGATGGTGAAGAAGTAAAATTAAAGCTTCTTGATATTGTAACTGTGAACGATTTTGACTATGCGCTTCTACTTCCGTTTGAAGCTGATGTTGATGCAGATGAAGATGAAGCCGAAGTTATTTTAATGCGCTTAAAACAGGATGCTGCGGAATATGTCTTTGAAACAATAGAAGATGATGAAGAATTTAACCTTGTGGCTGAAGCCATTCTTGAAGAAGAAGGTTATGAAGATACTGAAGAAGAATAGCTGAATTCTTTTTCGGCTTTTTTCTCGTCTTTAGCGATTTTACCAAGTGTGCGTTTTTTTCTAAAGAGCATATCGCAGAATGCTTCAAGTCTTGTTACAAAACCTGCTTCGCCTGTGTGCTCGTCTATTGTTAAATTCAATAAGGGCTTATTAAAGTTTTTGGATTTTCTTTTAATATCTTCAATCATTAAAGAATCCGGGCCGCAGCCAAAGGCTGTGATTGTAATAAGTCCGTCAATTAAATCGCTTTTTAAATAGTGCCCGGCGGCGCCTGTCATCTCAAGCTGGTTTGCCCAATACATTTCGGCTTCAAGGGTGTTTATGCCGTCTTTTAATTGTTCATCGGTTAATTGAAAAGCACTGTAAACATTTACGCCTAAATCTTTCAGTTTTTTAAAGACATCCATGCAGACTCTTTTGTCGTAAATATTGTATCCATGTGCCACAAGTGCAACGTTTATGCCCTCGCCCGTTTCTTTTTTGGAATTAATTACAACTTTGCCTTCTTTCGCATTTCTTAATGCAGTTTCAAAGTTTAAATTATTCTGCATCATTACTCTGAAGTTATTATGCAAAACAAACCCTGCTTTGAGCGCTTTTTTAATTTGAATTTCATCTTTTATCCCAAAAGGTTCAACAGCTTGTTTTAAAAATTCAAAAAGTCCCAAATTTTTTTCGGATTTATCTAAAGTGGCTTCAATTAAGTTGTATTCGCCTCTTACAACGTTTCTGATTAAATCGGGAAGACCTCTTATTTTGGAACAGTTGTAAATTTTTGGTGCAACAGATTGAATTGAAGGAACGAAAATGTTTTTCACCCCTTTTTCAAGAAGGTTTAAAACATGGCCAACGTAAACTTTAATCGGCAGGCATGTTTCTGTTACAACCAAAGATGCACCCTCTACAAGGGTTTTTTTGGTTGTCGGGTCAGATAAGATTATTTTAAACCCGAGATTTGTAAAAAAGCCGTATAAAAACGGAAAGTAATTATAATATGTAAGTGCCCTCGGCATCCCTAATTCTTTTTCTTTTATTGCCATTTTGTCCTCTTTGGTAATCTCTTTTAGACCTTAACTATTATATTTTAAACATTAAAAAAATGCCACTGCGACTGCTTTTTAAAAATATTTCGCTTAAAAAAGCTTAATAATATTTTCATATTTTATGCAATATTTTCAAGTTTAGGGTTTTATTAAATAAGTAAAGGTGCCTTTGTAAATTTTTAAAAGTATGAGCTTAAATAATATCAATAATATTAATATTCAAAAAGGAAGTGCGGGTGGAAATTATATTCTGCCTCAAGGCAGCCAAAGTGCGCCTTATGGGGTTCAAGCCGGAGTATACCCCGCATCAGGTGCTCAATATGGCGGATATTATTATGCCCTGAACCCGCAAATTGCAACAATTAATCCTTCAGGTGGCGCCACAAACCCTGTTTACGGGCTTTATAATAATATTATAAAACCGAATATTCCTGTCTCATACAGTTTTCTTGGCACCGAAAAAACGCCGTACGGTGATGATATTTACCTTTATATGCTCCAAAACGGCCAAAAGGTTGCAATTATGCCAAAAGAAGGTTCTACGATTGTTAAAACCTTTGTAAATTCAGGCTCCATGAATGAAACCGACCCGATAAGAGGAATTAGCCATTTTATTGAGCACAATTTATTTAACGGAAGCGAAAACCTTGCCCCGGGGCAGTTTTTTAATGAAGTGAGCAAAATGGGTTCTTCCACAAACGCTTCAACCGATTATGCGCAGACGGATTATTATATTGAATCCGCTCTGATGTCTGATAATGACCTTGAAAAGACAATTTCAATGCATGCTGATATGATTTCCCGCCCGCTCTTCCCTGAAGATATGATTGAAAAGGAAAAGGGACCCGTGACATCTGAAATCAGCATGGTGAATGATGATATGATAACAATTGCCGCAAATGATGTTATAAGAAATCTTTTCCAGATAAAATCAGAGTCTGATAATCTTGTTGCAGGCTCAATCCAGACCGTAAATTCTTTAGACAGGCCAAAGGTTGTAGATTACTGGCAAAGGCATTATACCCCGGATAACCTTTATACGGTTGTGGTTGGGGATGTTGACCCGGCTAAAACAATGGAATTAATTTCAAAGAATTTTACCCAAAAAGCTGTTCAAAATTCTGCGCAATATAGAAGAGAAGAGACTTTGACCCCTATAAATTCTTCTGTTCGTGTGGATTATAAATCTCCAAATGACAACTGTACATCGACCCTTGTTGCTTTTGCAGGGCCGACTGCAGGAGATTTTAGAGGAAATATCTCGGCACAGGCGCTTGGTGTATTTTTAACAGGAAGTGTAAATTCAAGGCTTACAAAGGCGCTCGATGATGTTAACGGTTTTGCGGATTTTCAAATGCAAAAAGTCGGTCTTAAAAAAGAAGACCCGCAGGCATTTTTATTTCAAATGGTAACGCCCGCAGGCAGAGAACAGGAAGCACTCGATGCTTTTTATTCAATAATTGAAAACCTTGCCGTAAATCCGCCAACGGAAGATGAGATGAAGATTTTGAAGAACAATATTTTAAAAGCCGTTGCAATCAGTTTTCAAAATTCTTCATCAATCTGCGATACCATAGGAACAAGCCTTCTGGATGGGGATTTTAGTTCTATTTCAGACTATAAAACAGTGATAAATTCTCTAACACCA
>CANSKM010000175.1 GCA_947647475.1 uncultured bacterium | reverse complement strand
AAGTATAACGGCAACATCGAAGGCAAAACCTTTGCCGTGTGGGGCCTTGCGTTTAAACCCAAAACAAATGATATGCGCGAAGCGCCATCAATTACAATTATTGAAGAACTTTTAAAAAGAGGCGCAAAAATCCAAGGGTACGACCCAAAAGCCTACGATTGCGCAGAACCCATATTTGGCAACAAAATTACTTACGCAAAATCAGCCTACGATGCGCTTTTTGGGGCCGATGCCATGCTTCTTTTAACCGAATGGAACGAATTCAGACGCCCGAATTTTGATAAAATTAAGGAACTTATGAAAGAGTGTGTAATCTTTGACGGCAGAAACCAGTATGACGGAAAACGCCTTGCAGACAAAGGTTTTGAGTATCATTGCATAGGGAAAAAATCCAAAACCCCGGCAAGCGTGTAAAACCATATAGCAAAAGAACCGCTTGCAGTCGATAACATCGTTCTGTCTTTAAAAAAACCGGCAAAAACCCACAAAAAAAACGGCTATCTTTAAAACTAAAGAAGTCGCCGTGATGGATAGAATTAGTATTACGGAGTTTATAGAGGAGTTTACACCCATTTAACTCTTGTCAAAAAAACTTTTTGCTAGTATGTCCAAAATTTTGTCAACTATTTTTACAAAACTTTACAAAAAGCCTTGCCTGAGGGTAAAAAACCAATCATAGCAAGGCTTTTAAAATTTTGAATTTAAAATATTTATGTAAAATTCAGCATTTTTATGCCGTTTTTAAAAGAAATCCGGCCCTAAAATCCATGCTCTTCATGCTTTATTTAACATTTTCAGCCAAAATTTCATCCGCCGAATGTAAATCAAGCGCAGAGATTTCAGCCGCATCCGTTAAATATTTTTCATCAATCGGGTTTACAGGGTTAAAACCTAAATCTTTAAACTTTGCAATTTGCCCAAAAAGCCCGCCACGGCCTTTAAGAGAGGTAAACACCCCGTCAAACCCTTTTCTTAGCGTTTCAAAATTCACAGAAAGCGCCTCGAGCTTGCCTATAAGCGTTTGGCATTTTGAATAAATCCCCTCGCCCGTCTTTAAAATTTCTTTGATATTATCATTTTGATTTTTATTTATCCAAATGTAATTTACGGTGCGAAGCGTTGCAAGAAGGGTTGAAGGGCCGACTATTACAATGTTTCTTTTGTTTGCTTCTTCAATAAGCCCGTTGTTTGCATAAATTAGCCCCATGCAAGCTTCAAAGGGGATAAAAAGCAGCGTAAAATCAGGTGCAGAAAGCCCTTCAAGGTTTGCGTATTTATTTTCCAACTCCTTAATTCTATCTGAAATATTTGAATAGAATTTTTTAATTGAATCCTGCGCCTCATCTTCGTTTTGAGCATTTGTATAATCTAAAAAGTTTGCGATTGAAGCTTTTGAATCCACAATAATATTTTTTGTACCGTCTGAAAGATAAATCACCGCATCAGGGGTGATTTTATTGCCTCCTGCTGCGTTTAAATCCCGAAAACCGGCTTGTAGCAAGTAATTTCCCTTGATGGGGTCCTCCTTTTTATCCACAAGCCCTGAAACTTTTAAAAGCCGCTCTAAAATCATTTCACCAAAAGAGCCTCTAAACTTGGAATTAGAGGAGATTGCACTTGCAAGCCTTTCTGTTTGCGTGGTTATCAGCTTATTTTGCCCCGAAAGATACTCTATTTGCTCCTTTAGGGTCTGTGTGTTTTTAATTCCCGTAATATTATACTCTTCAACTTTGGCCTGAAAGTCTTTCAAATTCTCCCTCAGGGGCTTTAAAAACGCATCTAAGTTTTTTTGGTTTTCATCGCTCAAAATCTTATTTTTTTCAATGAGCGCCTGGTTTGCAAGCCCCACAAACTCTTTTTTAAGGAGAGCTGAATATTCTTCCCTGTTTTGAATTTTATCCGAAAGCGAGCTAATTTTTTCCTGCAGCTTCGCATTTTCAACCTCAAGCGCCGTATTTTTTGATTTCTGCGAAATCGTGGCTGCAAAAAACCCGAGAACAAAGGTCAAAACGGCAATCAACACCATATATATAACACTCATAAAACCTCCTTAAAAAATGTGCCTGACGTGATTCGAACACGCGACCTTCGGCTTCGGAGACCAACGCTCTATCCAGCTGAGCTACAGGCACAAGTCCCATTGCAAATATTGTACCACAAAATGCCATGCACGGTTCCCGATTTACCGTAAAACGATATCAATATCCTTAAAAAGCTGGCCCAGCATATAAATCGACCCGCAAACAACCGTCAAATCCGCATCATTCTTGCTCATTTCCTCATAAGGATTTTCAATTTTTTCTACATTCTCTGCCGCCCTGCGCAGCACTTCGGTTGGACAATCTGCCAAATTTTCCATTAAATCCTCATATTTCAAAGCGTTTGGGTAATCAAACTCATAAAAACGCAGTCTTCTGTTGTCTTTGGACAAAAGATGTTCTAAAACCGCCTTGTAGTCTTTATTTTTAAGGCATCCGAATATAAGCTTTATTTTTTTGTTTTTATAATTTTCATCCAAATATTCAGCTAAAACCCTTGCCCCGTCAGGGTTATGACAAGCATCAATTAAAAGCTTATTCCCCTTATATTCAACTTCTTCAAGCCTAAATTTCCATTTAACCTTTGACAGCGCCTTTTTCACCGTCTCGAAATCTATATTTACGCTAAGCACCTTGGTTTCGTTCAATATATCCACTGCACAAAGCGCAAGCGCAAGGTTTTCCCCTTGATGCTGCCCCAAAAGGGCAAATTCCACATTTTCACCGTTTATTATAGCTCTTTTTTCTTTTATATCAATGGTTTTCGCCTCATAAACCCTTGCACCAAGGCGCAAAGCCTCTTTTTTCAAGGTTTCATAACCTTTGTTTTCCTTTAAAAACACGGCAGGAGAGCCTTTTTTAAAAATTCCCGCCTTTTCATACGCAATTTTTTCAATCGTATCCCCAAGCCTTTCTTTGTGCTCAAGGCTTATAGATGTTACGATTGAGACCAAAGGGTTTGCTATAACATTTGTAGAATCAAGTCTTCCACCAAGGCCCACCTCTAAAATCACGATATCGCAAGCCTTTTGGTTAAAATATAAAAAACCTGCCGCAGACAAAATTTCAAACTCTGTAAGCCCGATTTTATTTTCAAAATCAAGCGCAGAAATTTTTTCAATTAACTCGTCAAACTCCGCATCGCTTATGGGCTCTTTGTTTACGGCAATTCGTTCACAGTAAGAAAAAAGGTGCGGGCTTGTAAATTTGCCCGTTTTAAGCCCGGCTTGAACAAAAATTTCCTCTAAAATCGCACAGGTAGAGCCTTTTCCGTTTGAGCCCGCAACGTGAATGATTTTCAAATTTTTTTCAGGGTTTCCTAAAAGCTCTAAAATCCTTGAAATCCGCCCCAGGCCAAGCTCTATATGAAATTTTTCAGATGATGTTAAAATTTTTTCCGCCCGCACAAGGCCCCTCCAAAAAATTATACCCTAAAACGCCCCAAAGAAAGCTAATTTGCCCCTGCCGCATCAAGCAAAAGTTCTAAAATCTTAAACGTCGGATTTTCGGTAATTTCCCCTTCGGCCTTAGCCCTTAATACATCAAGCTTTCCTTGATTTTCCATTAAATCCCCGATTGCCCCCGAAAGCCATTCACCCGTCAAATCCGCATCTTCAACATAAATCGCCGCACCAAGCTTTTCAATTTCTCTTGCGTTCATCCTTTGGTGATCAGCCGCAGCATAGGGG
>CANSKM010000174.1 GCA_947647475.1 uncultured bacterium | reverse complement strand
CTATTTCAAAATTATTAAGCATTATGGTTTTCATAGAATTTATTATATAATGAATATTGCGGTATAGCAATTTTATTGTTTAAAAAAACCGACTGAAAGTAAACCGGCTAGATATGGAGAAAGAGTTAAGTATGGCAGCGGAAACAAAAGCAAAAGCGGCAGCAAAAGAAACAAAAGAAGATGCAGCGGCAAAGGAATTAAGAGAAGGTAAAGATAAAGCCCTGAAAATGGCTTTGGATAAGATTGAAAAAGATTTCGGCAAAGGCTCAATTATGCGCCTTGGCGATAAGTCGTCAGTAAATGTGGATTGCATTCCGACAGGCGCTCTGGCCCTTGATATCGCTCTTGGGGTTGGCGGTGTGCCCAGAGGAAGAGTTATAGAAATCTACGGGCCTGAATCAAGCGGTAAGACAACACTTGCGCAGCACATTGTTGCAGAAGCCCAGAAAAAAGGCGGAATTGCAGCGTTTATTGACGCAGAACATGCGCTGGACCCTGAATATGCCAAAAATTTAGGCGTAAATGTTGATGAACTTTTAATTTCTCAGCCCGACACAGGCGAACAGGCTCTTGAAATTGCAGAAGAACTCGTTCGCTCCGGCGCAATTGACGTTATTGTTATCGACTCTGTTGCGGCTCTTGTTCCAAAGGCCGAAATTGAAAAAGCTATGGATGAGCAGCAAATGGGCCTTCAGGCACGTTTAATGTCAAAAGCTTTAAGAAAATTAACCGGTATTGTCGGAAAAACAAACACCACCGTAATTTTTATTAACCAATTAAGACAAAAAATCGGCGTAATGTATGGTAACCCCGAAACAACAACGGGTGGTAACGCGCTTAAATATTACGCTTCCGTACGTTTAGACATCCGTCGTTTTGACAGTGTTAAAAACAAAGAAGGTGAAGACATCGGAAACAGAGTTCGTGTTAAAGTTGTGAAAAACAAAGTGGCACCGCCTTTCCGCGTTGCAGAGTTTGATATTGTTTACGGCAAGGGCATTTGCGCCTTAGGAAACATCTTGGATGTGGCTGTAAATATGGATATAGTTAAAAAAGCGGGTGCATGGTTTAGCTATAACGATGAAAAACTCGGCCAAGGCAGGGATAAATCCAAAGAATTTTTGGGCGAACACCCTGAAATTTTAAAAGAAGTTGAAGAAAAAGTCAGAGAAACACTTGCAAATAAGGAATAGAAAATGATACTTATTACAGGGGCCGCAGGGTATATCGGTTCGCACTCGGCTATTGATTTTATAAAATCAGGCTATGATGTTGTAATCCTGGATAACCTTTCTGTGGGGCACATTGAAATAATTGAAAGGCTTAAAACCTTTGCTAAATCTGCAAAAGGAAACCTTGTCGATTTTATAAAAGGAGATACAAGGGATACTGAAACCCTTGATAAACTTTTTGAAACCTATAAAATCGATACGGTTGTGCATTTTGCGGCAAATTCCCTTGTAAATGAAAGTGTGACAAATCCTTCAAAGTATTATAACAACAATGTTTTAGGCTCAATTTCTTTGCTGGATGCTATGGTAAGGCACAATGTGAAAAAAATTGTATTTTCATCCACTTGCGCCACATACGGCGAGCCCGAATACATTCCGATTGACGAAAAACACCCGCAAAGGCCCGTAAATCCGTATGGAAATTCAAAGCTTGCGGTGGAGCTTGCAATTAAAGACTATGCACACGCTTATGGTCTTAAATATACGATTTTTAGATATTTTAACGTTATCGGGGCAGATGCGGATTCTGTTTCAGGGGAATGGCATGATATTGAAACCCACCTTGTGCCGAACATTCTAAAAGCAGATGAGAGCAAGGTGTTTAACCTCTTTGGGACAGACTACGATACAAAGGATGGAACCTGTGTTCGCGATTATATCGATGTTTGCGACCTTGCAAGGGCTCATACGATGGCAAGTGAATACCTTGAAAACAACGAAAGCACGATTATAAACCTTGGAACCGGGGATGGCCAGAGTGTAAAAGAGATATTCACGGCGGTTGAAAACACGTTAAATATCAAAGTTCCCTTAAAAATTTGCGGCAGGCGCGAAGGAGACCCCGCAAAATTAATCGCAAATAATTCAAAGGCGCGTGAGGTCCTAAAATGGCGGTCTGAAACATCGTTGGATGATTCCGTGAAAAATGCGGCCGCTTGGGAAGAGGTTTTAAAAACTCTTCAAAACGCGCCAACCACGGCCCAAAAGGCGCCTGAAAACAGGGAAGGAGCAAAGCTATGAAAGGAATAATTCTTGCAGGGGGCGCAGGAAGCAGGTTGTATCCTGCTAGCCTTCCGATTTCAAAAATCTTACTTCCCGTCTATGATAAGCCTATGGCCTATTATCCGATTACAACCCTTATGCTTGCAGGAATTAAGGACATTTTAATCATCTCAAACCCACACGACCTTGGAAATTTCCAAAGGGTTTTGGGGGACGGTTCAAGCCTCGGGATTAAGTTTTCATACGCCGTGCAGACTGAAACAAGAGGAATTGCAGACAGCTTTTTAATTGCGGAAGATTTTATCCAAAATTCGCCCGTGGCGCTAATTTTGGGGGACAACATTTTCCATGGGTTCGGGTTTTCTTCAATGTTAAAAGCAGTCGGTGCAAAAACAAAAGGGGCAACGGTTTTCGGCTATCAGGTGAATGACCCGCAAAGGTTTGGCGTGGTTGAGTTTGATAAAAACAACAAAGCTGTTTCTATCGAAGAAAAGCCGCAAAACCCGAAATCAAACTATGCTGTAACGGGCCTTTATTTTTATGATGATAGGGTTGTAGAATATGCAAAAACCCTGAAACCCTCTGCCCGCGGGGAACTTGAGATTACGGATTTAAACAATATTTATTTATCACACGGCGCGCTCGATGTTGAAATTTTGGGCAGAGGCTTTGCTTGGCTTGATACGGGGACTTTTGAAAGCCTTCTTCAGGCAAGCAACTTTGTTCAGTCTATGGAAATTAACACAGGGATGAAAATCGCCTGCATTGAAGAAGTGGCCTACAGAATGGGCTACATCGATGCAGGGCAGCTTGCAAGGCTTTCAGAAAAATATAAAAATAACGGCTATGGCGCCTACATCAGAAAAATTGTCGAACAGACAAGCTTTGCGGGGGTATAATTTTAAAATGTCGACTTCAAAAAGACAAGCGGAAAATGAACACGGCGAATGGATTCCCGTTGCCTATGCGCCGGATGACAATTTTTCTTACCTGACTTTAATTTCAATGCTGAGCATTGTCCAAAACACAGCTAAAAACATTGATTTTATCATTTTATATTCATCTTTAACCGATAAATCCTTTGAAACCCTAAATTTTGTAAAAAAATATAAAAACTGTAAAATCACATACGTCAAAGTTAATGCGGAAGATTTTAAAAATTTTCAAAACGCACACTGGGTTACAATTCAGGCCTGGTTTAGGATTTTGCTTCCAAAGCTTTTTCCTTCATACGATAAAATAATTTATCTTGATGGCGATACGATGCTTCGGGGCGACATTTCAAGGTTTTATGAAACAGATATGTCAAATGCTTATCTGGCTGCAACTTTAGAGTGTATTAATGAAAACAATGTAAAAAGGCTCGGGTTAAAGGGCGGAAACTATTTTAATTCGGGTGTTATGCTTTTAAACTGCAAAAAATGGCGGGATGAAAGTCTGTTTGATGCAATTAAAAATTGCGCCGAAAACAATAAGCTCGTCACCTTTGGAGACCAGGATGCTTTAAAT
>CANSKM010000173.1 GCA_947647475.1 uncultured bacterium | reverse complement strand
GTCATAGACTGTTGGGCCGCAAACATACATCTTAACCTTGCCCTCTGCAAGGGGTTTAAACTCTTCCTGCTTTTTTGAAAGCGTATTAAAAAATTTTAACATACGTAAATTTTACTACAAATTTTTTTATAGTAAAATAGCTTGGTGGGAGAAATTTGGCGCGAAATTTCACCGTGCCCGAAACTCTTATGACACAAGGAAAAACAAGGAGAAACCGATGGAAAACACTGTTGTTGTTGGCGCTCAATTTGGAGACGAAGGCAAGGCAAAGATTACAGACCTTTTGGCGGAAAATGCCGATGTCGTAATCCGATACCAGGGCGGCTCAAACGCAGGCCATACGGTTGTTTCAAACGGAAAAAAATATAAATTTCACCTCATCCCCTCCGGCATTTTATACGAAGGAAAAATCTGCTTTATCGGCGCGGGCGTTGTAATTAACCCGCTTGATTTTCAAAAAGAAATGGCGGAATTGGTTGCAGAGGGTGTGACCGAGGCACATTTCAAGGAAGCTTTGAAAATTCACCCGCTTGCACACGTCACAATGCCTTGGCACACAGAGGTTGACGGGTATTCCGAGTCTTCTTTGGGCAAAAATAAAATCGGCACGACAAAAAAAGGCATTGGCCCGACATACACCGATAAATACGCGCGTTCAGGCATTCGTGTTGAAGATTTATTTAATGAGGAAACACTTTCAGAAAAACTGGATGTGATTTTGCCACTTAAAAACAAAATGCTGGAGAGGGTTTTTGGCCTTCCGACCTATTCAAAGGCTGATGTAATGGCACTTTGCGCCCAATATAGAGAAATTTTTGCGCCATACGTTTGTTTTGAATGGCAAAAAGTTTTGGATGAAGCCAAAAGGGGTAAAACCATTCTCTTTGAAGGCGCGCAGGGTGTTTTATTGGACATAGATTACGGTACATACCCTTACGTTACAAGCTCAAACCCAATCGGGGGCGGGGCTGCAGTGGGGGCATCCGTTGGGCCGCTTGCCATAAAAGAAGTCATAGGCGTGTTTAAGGCTTATATCACGCGTGTTGGCGAAGGACCTTTTGTGACTGAATTAACGGATGAAGTTGGCGAGAAAATCCAGAAAATCGGCGCGGAATTTGGCGTAACCACAGGCAGGGCAAGGCGCTGTGGCTGGTTTGATGCCGTGATAGCAAAGTATAGCGTGCTTGTTGGGGGAATTTCTTCTATCGCCTTAACAAAACTTGATGTTTTTGATACATTCCCTGAAATCAAGCTCTGTACGGCTTATAGGAACAAAAAAACGGGTGAAGTGACAGAATATTATCCGACAAATGTTTACACACATAAAGACTATGAGCCTGTTTATGAGGTATTCAAGGGTTGGATGTCAGATACGACAGGGGTTAAGAGCTTTAATGACCTTCCGAATGAAGCAAAAATCTACTTGAAGCGCCTTGAAGAAGTGTCAGGTGCTAAAATTAAAATCGTAAGCACAGGCCCGGACCGCGAACAGACAATGTTTGTGTAGGGTTTGGGCAAAAATACAAGAAATAATTAAATCTAAAAGCCTTGCCGGCAAAACCTTGATGTGGTGCGGGTTTAGACGCGTTCCAGGGCGGCGATGAATTTTTTAACGTCGTCTGTGATGATGAGGTCCGGGTTATTTTGCGCAAAATTGTCCAATAAAATAATCGCAGGGTCGTATTTTCCTTCTTTTGCAAGGATTATAGCCACAACAATGGCGTTAAACGGGTTCACCTTCAGGTTTTTAAGCAAAAAATCCTTCTTTGAAGCAGTGATGCCAAGCAATTCGTAGGATGAAACGAGGTTTTTATAGTATTCAAACTTCATGCAATCCTGCATAATGGCGCGTTCGAAGCAGGTTTTGGCCATTTCTGAAAAGTCCGCATCGGCGCGGGTCAAATTTCTTGTCCTTTGAATTTCGCCAAAAACAAGGTAAACTTTGCCTAAATTGTTGTAATAAACCGCGGTGGATTGGGAATTTGGGTTAATTGCGATTGCAATTTTGAATTCTTTCAGGGCGGCAAAATAGTCTTGTTCTTTGAAATAGTTGGCTCCGCGCCTGTTGTGGAGGTTTGCATTTTTTTGTGCATCGACAGGGTTTGTGATTGAAACTTCGTTTAAATCCGCAAAAGCCGGGTTTGAAGCGGAAAGCAAAGGTATAAAACAGCTAAAAACCGCTAAAGACAAGGCTTTAAGCACAAAATTTCTATTCCGGCTTCTTGAGTTGAAATCCATAATTATATATTAATTTCTAAATTTTCTTTGGCAAATGTGAAAGTATCTCCGCTTGTGCAAAATTCCTTTTCAAGCATATCCAAAATTCCATCGTCGTAATTCGGGTCGAAATGGAAGAATACAAGCTTTTTTGCCTTTGCAAATTTTGCCGTCTCAATTGCCATATTAAAGGTGGAATGACCGAAACCCTGTTTTGGTAAAATCGGCGAAATGTAGTCCTGGTGGGTATATTGGGCATCGTGAATTAAAATATCGGCGCCGTGTGCAAATTCGATAAATTTTTTATCGCAGCCTATGTAGCTTTCTTTGTCCGTTGCATATACGATGCTTTTGCCCCTGTATTCTATTTTTATGCACAGGGAGCCGTTTTTCGGGTGAGCCGTTGTTTTGTGGACAGAAATTATAACATCATCATTGTGGTCTTCTTTGTTAAAATCACTCGCCTTGATGAATTCTTTTTTGCCGTCGGGCTTTAATATTAAGATATGTTTCAATTGAAAATCCGTCACGTTAAAGTTTGAAGGGATTTCATCGATTGAAACGGGGAAAACTTTTTCAAAAAGAAGGTCCGAAAGTGTTTCTTTGAGGGGCTTTTCAGGGTATGAAAGGCCAAAGACATCAAGGGTTGTTGTCGGAATGAAAAGCGGCGCAAAAAACTGGAGCCCCTGAATGTGGTCTTGGTGAAGGTGGCTCAAAATAAGCGTTGCGTTCACGGGTTTTCTTGAATATAAATCCGTGCCGGATAAGATATGTTCCTTTTGAAGGTCACGGCCAAGCTCGATTATGCCTGTGCCGGCATCAAGAATAATCAGATGCCCTGCGGCTTGAATTTCGACGCAGCTTGTGTTTCCGCCATATTTTAAAAAGCTTTGATGAGGCATCGGGTGCGAGCCGCGGATCCCTCTGAATTTTATCTTAATTTCCTGCATTTTCCTCTAAATCCTTGTTCTTGGCCTTGTCCTCGGCTGCTTCTTTTGCTTTTTTTGCAGCTTCTTTTTCAGCCGCTTTTTTTGCCTTTTCTTCTGCCTTTTCTTTTGCTTTTAAAGCATCAAGTTTCGCCTTTTCTTCGGCCTCAACCTGCTTTTCGGCTTCTTTTTTTGCCTGCTGCTGAATTTTTTCAGCCCTTTTAGCTTCGGCTTCAGCCTGTTTTTGAAGCTTTAGTGCCTCTTTTTGTGCTTGAAGCTCCTCTTTTTTTAAGGCCTTTTCTTCTGTTTTAATCTGCTTTTCGGCCTCTTTTTTTGCTGCAGTTTCCGCCTGAAGTTCTTTTTGTTTTTCTTCCTGTTCTGTTTTTAAGGCCTCATTTTGCGCTTTTTCTTCTGCTGCCTGTTCTGTGGCTTCTTTTTTTGCAGCCTCTTTTGCCGCCTTTTGTTCAGCTTTTTTTGCAGCTTTTTCCTGTTTTATAGCTTCTTTTTGGTTTTGTGCAGCCTCTTTTTGAAGCTCTTTATCTTCTTTTATGGTTTTTGGTTTTTCTTCTTTTAATTCATTGTCGTAATTTTTATCTTTTCTTATTGTAATAATTACGCTGTGGTCGTTTGGAAGGCCCCTTAGGGTGGCTGATGCTATGGCGTTC
>CANSKM010000172.1 GCA_947647475.1 uncultured bacterium | reverse complement strand
TTGTAAGATTTTTAAATTCTTCAATTATTTTTAAAGTATCCTTTATGGCTAAAAGTTCCTTGGGGCTTATGGTTCCGTTAGATAATTTGGATGAAAGCCTTGATATATCTGATAAATTCTCTAAAAGAGCGGACAGTTCTTCAAACTTTTCTTTACTTGAAATCAGCTCCCCAACACCATCCAGGCGCTTTTCAATCTCTTCAATGTTATATAGGGGCTCATTTAAAAAAGTAGCTAAAAGCCTTTTGCCCATTGGGGTTTTACACCTGTCTGCAGCCCATAAAATCGAACCGTATTTTTTATCATCATGAGAATTTCTGTTTAATTCAAGATTTTTTCTTGTCCTCTCATTCATAATTAAATGGCTTGAAATTGAGTATTTTTGGATAATATCAAGTTTTGGAGTAAAGTTTTTTTGAGTTTCTTTAGTGTAGTTTATTATTGAATTAGCACACATTAAGCCTGTTTTATACTCTAAAAGGCTCTCTGTTTGTACATCAAGAGAATAATAATCCCCAGAAACCAGGGTATAAGGGTATTTTTCCGTTATGCAAGGGTCAATATCGGCTTCTTTTTCAGGCACTGCCTTAAAGGGCTCAATCTCCCTTGTTTTAAGCTTTAAAAGGGTTTCGCTCGGGTTAATTTTTGAAAGCTCGCACAAAACTTCATCCAAAGACCCTTCCGTTATGAAAAATTCTCCGGTTGAAATGTCTGCATAGGCTAAACCATACTTATTTCCAGTCTTTAGGACAGATGCCAGAAAATTATTTTCTTTTGAATTTAAAAAACTTTCATCAATAAGGGTCCCGGGCGAATAGGTCCTAATCACCTCTCTTTTAATGATATCGCCCTTTTTCACCTCTTCTTTTCTTTGAACCTGTTCTACGATTGAAACTTTATACTTTTCAGCAGTCAGTTTTCCAATGTAAATTTCGGCGCTATTGTGCGGCACACCGGCCATTAAGACATCGCCAAGCTCTGTAAATTTTCTTTTTGTTAATAATACACCGCAAACTTTTGATAAGATTGAAGCATCTTCAAAATAGGTTTCATAAAAATCTCCAAGCCTGAAAAAGACGATAGAATCGGCGTTTTGCCTTTTTAAGGTGAGATATTGTTTTAAAATTTTGGAGACTTTTGTTATATCAACTTCAGCGGATTTGATAAAACTTTGATATTCCATAGCTTTTATAATAGAATAAATGTATTGAACTTGGCAAAAATTTAACAATTTTTAGGAGGAATTTATGGGCTGCCTGAAGGGTATTTTTCGTTTAATCGTTGTAATCCTTGTAATTTACGCGTTCTTTTTCTTTAACGGGCCCCAGGCTATAAAAGAAAAATTTGACTCCTATACAAACCCGCCAAGGGAAGTTTTAATCAAGGAAGAAAAAGATTACGGCAATCTTTCTTATGTAAGTGAAGATTACAAATTCCAAAGGTCTGTAACAATCGGAAAATATAGAAAAATTACCGCAACCCACAAGCCGACAGGCCAAAAGATAAGTCTAATCGACCTTGGAGACACAACAACAATTAACCAGGCAGATTTTTACAGCACAAAAATCGATCTTAAATTATATCAGCTTATGGACACTGTAAAAAATTCGCCAATCGGCCTTCGGGACATTGAAATCACCCAAAGGGGGACAATTCTTGCAAAGGGAAAAATCGTTCCTTATGTAAACTTTAAGGCAAATATTAAGGGCGTTCCTTTTGTAAAAGTTGCAGGGACAATTGCCGCATATAACACAAAAAACGCGGATGACGGAATAGTTGCAAAAATAAGCAAAGCCGTAAAACAAAGTAAAGAAGACACATCCACAAAGCTTGTGCTTTCATCCAGGCTTTCTTCAAACTATTCAACTGATACAACTTTAAATTTAATAAAATCCATAAGTTTTATAGGAATTAATTAGTTTGGTAGTAAAAATTTTAAGCGCAGCCACCATCGGGCTTGATGTCTTTAAAATTGAGGTAGAGGTTGATGTTACAAATTCTCTGCCCCAAATTGCAATCATCGGCCTTGGGGACACTGCAATTACAGAAGCCAAAGAGAGGCTGAAACTTGCAATTAAAAATTCGGGGCACTCTTTCCCGCAGACAAAGGTTGTAATTAACCTTGCGCCTGCGGATTTAAAAAAAGAAGGAACGGCGTATGATTTAGCAATGGCTGTGGGCATCCTTACAAAAGAGGGAGTAATTTTAAAAGCACCCGAAAACACAGCATTTATCGGGGAATTATCTTTAGATGGAACCATAAAAGCAGTCCACGGTGTGCTTCCGATTGTTTTTGGCCTTAAAAACCTTGGTGTCACAAAGGTTATAATCCCTTATGACAACCTTAAAGAGGCAAGTTTTGCCCAAAATATTGAAATTCTGGGCGCAAAAAACTTAAATGAAGTTGTAATGCACCTGAATGACGGGGTTTTACTTCCTGAAATTAAACAAAATATTGACGATTTTATTAAAATTGATAAAGAATATTCGGCCGATTTTAAATATATTAAGGGTCAAAAATTTGCAAAGCGCGCGCTTGAAATTGCAGCGGCAGGGTCACACAATGTCCTTATGGCAGGAAGCCCCGGCTCAGGCAAAACCCTTCTTGCAAAGGCTTTCCCGTCAATTCTTCCGCCCCTAACAAAGGATGAAGCCATTGAAATTACCAAAATTTATTCTATTGCAGGACTTTTGGATTACAATAACCCCTTAATTTCTGAAAGGCCCATAAGAGCACCGCACCACAGCGCTTCTGCTGCGGGGATTTTAGGCGGGGGCTCAAACCCAAAACCGGGCGAAATTACTCTTGCGCACAGAGGGGTTTTGTTTTTGGATGAAATGCCAGAGTTCCCGCGCTCTGTGCTTGAAGTTTTAAGACAGCCCGTAGAAGACGGGGAAGTGACAATTTCGCGTGCGCAGACAAGTATAAAATATCCTGCAAACTTTATTCTTTTAGGGGCGATGAACCCTTGCCCCTGCGGCTTTTTGGGGGATAAGAAGGTAGATTGCAAATGCAGCGATTTTCAAATTACAAGATATCGAAACAAGCTTTCAGGGCCTCTTTTGGATAGAATCGACATCCATATTGACGTCCCAAGGCTTGATGAAAACGAGCTTTTAGAAGAGGCAATTGAAGCAGAACCTTCGGTTGAGATAAGAAAAAGGGTTGCACGCGCGCGGGAAATCCAGCTTGAAAGGTATAAAAAAGAGCGCGATAAAGGAATTTTGATTTTTACAAATTCGGAATTGAACCCGAAATTAATCAGAAAATATTGCAGCCTTGATTCTGGCGCAAAAGAAATGCTAAAAAACGCAGCAGAGGCCTTTAACCTTTCAGCAAGAGGGTTTGACAGGATTTTAAAAATTTCAAGAACAATAGCAGACCTTGATAATAAAGAGAACATTCAAACTTCACACCTGGCGCAGGCACTGCAGTTTAGGGGGTATGGAAGCACATAAGGCTTTATACAAAGGCTTTTTAATTTAGCAGACAAAAAGAATAGGAAAAGAGGAAAAACCGGATAGGGAATATTAAATTTTAGGGCGGAAACTATAATTTTTTTGTCGAATAAAACAAAATAAACGAGGTAAAATTTTTATGAAAAATTGGATTATTGTACTTTTAATATTTGTTATTCCCCTTGGGGTGTTTGCCTGGCTTGAGACGGGTGTTGCAAAAACAAGTGCAGAAGAAGCAAGGATTGCAAGCCATACCGTGGTTCCAACAAACGGAAAGGCAAAGCTTCTAAAGTTTTCATCCCCGATGTGCTCAGATTGCAAAAAAGTTTCAAAAATTATGGTAAATGTTGTTCC
>CANSKM010000171.1 GCA_947647475.1 uncultured bacterium | reverse complement strand
ACCTATACCTATGCCTTTGGTGTGCGCTGTGTCCTGGAATCAACTTCATCATTTAGCCCTTTCTCCGGCGGCGGAGGTGGAGGCGGTGCCTACATGAAAATTAAAGTGCCGGATGAGGTATTAACAAGAGCCTCTCAAAATGGCACGATAGGTAAGCTTACCCTGACAGCCGGAAGTGGCGGCGCTGGCGCCGCCAAAGAATCTCCATCAAGTTATGGTGGTGCGGGCGGATATTCAACGGCAGTAATTACGGATGCAAGCGGCACTGAAATCTGGCGTGTGGAAGTGCCCGGCGGTTCAGGCGGTAAAGGTGCTGCGACAACTGCGGGCGGTTCACCCGGCGGTTCAGGCGGTAGCTTGGCTGCATGCAGATATAGAAATATTTTAAATCCGAGTTATGTAAATACGACACAGGTAAATTGTACGGGTCTGACTGCTGAAAACCAGGGTGCATTGGCCGGTGAAGCAGGTCTTGCAGGCGGCGACGGTGCTGATACTGCAAAAGGTCTTGGCGGCCGTGCGGCAGGTATGTCAGGAAGTACGGTTACTTTGGTCGGTTCAAGAGCAGCCGTAGGGCAGACTTCGACCGAAAGTAACGTTACCGTGGATGGTTCAAACGGTAATATTGCAGGCGGCGGCGGAGGCGGCGGAAACTGCCGTAAGGTAAATGATGTCGTGACCTGTGGTAAAGGCGGTAACGGCCTGAGCGGTTCATATAAAGGAACTTATGATAAAATCGCACTTTGCGGCGGCGCAGGCGGCGGCGGAGGCGGTGCGGGAGCATTGCTTCACGTTAGAAATATTGATGCACGCGATTTTAAAGGCAAAGTAATTACGAGCCCGATTGTCGGAAAAGGCGGCGCTGGCGCTGCACCGGGAACTGTGCAAGGTACGGCCGGCGGCGAAAGCAGAGTGCAAATTGGCGAAATTACATTTAGCGTAACGGGTGGCGCAGGCGGAAAAACCGCAACCCAATGTATTCCGACCAATACGCCTGTAACAAAAGCGGTGGGCGGTGCTGCAGGTGCATCAGGAGATGTTCACTCTGCAACAAAAAGTTGGCTGAACAGCAATATTTCGCAACCGCAAAACAAGGTGACGTTGAAAGTGAAGACAAACCCTGAAGCGGGCGGAGCAAACCCGACAGAAGGCGATACGGCGTTATATTATGATTATGCGGTCGGCGGAAACGGCGGTATAGTCGAAACGTTGGGAGATTTTGTTTCATATCCCTGTGGCTCATTCAGCACACTGCCCGATGGTATTTGTAAAGGGGCTGAAGAAGCACTTACGCCTTATGTTAAGGAACAGACTAATGTTCCGCCTATTGAGTGGGATGCGATAATCATCCAGGGCGGCAACTATCAGGTGGGTGCTTCATCTGGCGGTGCCGGCGGCGGCTGGAAGAAAGATGGCGGCACGAACGGTGTCGGCACGGCAACCCAGGGCAGCAAGGGCCTTGATGGCTTTGCGTATGTTTACTTTGGTTTTGACTAAACCACTTTGGTCTGCGGGGCTTCTTTTTAGGGGCCCTGCAGGCTTCGCCTTTTTTCCTTGGTATTTGGAGGGATAGCAGGGCAAAAAAGAAGGCGGGCAACAAAGAAAGGCACGCGCGTTGAATTTAGTTTGATATGTAATTAAATTTTGGTCTCATGATTTGTTACAAATTTTAAGATAAACAATTTCTCGAGGTACTTTGGTACCTCTTTTCTTTTAGAAGATAAAAAATCTTAATTTAGCATGTTAAAAAACTTTTCCCATTTTAAAAAACTGTTGTAGAATATAGATTAGAGCAAAAGTCTTGGAATTTGAAAAGAAATTGTTTATTTTGTTCATCTAAAATTCTTTTGGACGCCTTCTTTAGGGCATATCATGCCTGAAAATAGTTTGAATGTGAAAAATTTATTTTGGGGTACAAATTAATGCCTCGAGAAATTGTTCATCTAAAATGAGCACTGCAAGGGCTTCCTTGCAGTTTTTTTAAGTTTGTTAAGGGTTTAGGGTTTTAAGAGTTCGGGCTTTAGGGCTTTTAATCTTCCGGCGGGAGGTTTTTTATGATGAAAATCTTTGAAAAATCTTCATCGGAAGCTGTAAAAAGAGTTGTGGAACTTTCACAGATTTTCTTTCTAAGCTTGTAGCCGTTAACATGCTTATACATTCCAAGATAGCTGTTTATGCGGTTTCTGAAATTCACAAGCTCATCGTCTTTGAAGCGGTTTTTGTTTTTCTTCCACTCTTCAATTGTGTTAAAAGATTTTTTGATTATTGTCGTTCGAAGATAAATTCTGTTTGGCTTTATAACATGCCCCACAAAATCGAACCCGCGGGAGACAAGGTTCATATTTTTCTTTTTGGGGTTCAAAACAAGGTCCAAATTTCGCCTTAAAAAGTCGTCAATCCGGTCATAGCAATAGTTTAGATATTTTGGGTCTTCATGCATTAAAAGCATATCATCAACGTATCTGCAGTAATATTTTATTCTTAAATTGTGCTTTACAAACTGGTCAATGCGGTTCAGGTAAACATTTGAGAAAAACTGGCTTGTAAGGTTTCCAATGGGCAAACCTTTGTTGATTTTAGCATTAAAGAGGGATTTGTGCTTTGGAAGCTGCTCCCAAAGGGCTTTTGGGGACTTCATAAAGACATTTGTCCTCGGGTCATGGTTTACAACCTGCTCAATTAAATCCATAAGCCACTTTTCTTTGACGTATCGGCGGATAATATCAAGCAAAATAACCTTATTTATGCTGTTAAAGTAATTGCTGATGTCTGCTTTCATATAGTAGGCTTTTTTAGAATAATTTCGCGTGATTCTTTTTGCAAAATCCCGCGCACGCTGGGCGCCTGCAAGGGTTCCGCGGTCCGGGATGCAGCTGAAAGTGTCTTGAATGAAGCGGTTTTCAAAACGTTCTTTTACGGCATTGTAGATTAAATGGTGGACAATTCTGTCTCTGAAGGCGCCGGCCCAGACTTCTCTTGGCTTTGGCACGGTTACAACAAAGCAAATGCTGCGCCCGATTTGATACGTACCGTCTTTTAGCTCCTGATAAAGCTTGAAGAGATTTTTTTCCTGGTCGAATTCAAAATTCATCGACTGCATTGTGTTTCTTTTTCGCCTTCTGCAATCATAATATGCATCAAAAACCGCCTCCAACGTGAGCTCATGCAGCTTTATCTGGCCGATTTTATTTGGCTTTGGAGCATGTGGCGTTGTCGAGCTTGTATTTTGGGTATTTGGTGTGTTTTGCGGATTGCTTTCAACAGGAAAACTTTCGTCGCATGGCAGCTTTTCGCCGTTTGGGGTTTTTGGCAGATTTTCTTCCATGGCTATACTGTGGCTTCTTCAGCTTCTTTGCCTGCTTCTTTCATGGAGTGGTTTTTCCAGCCGTTTAGTTGCTTTTCAATTTCTTCAAGCATAAGCGCAAGCTCCATATATTTTTCCCTCGGGATATTTTTCAATTCTGTTGCAAGACGCGTTAAAACGGTGATTTTTTGAAGTTCATCCAAAAGCTTTACAATATAATCGACGCGCTCCAAATCCTTTGCGCTGTTTGCTTTATAGATAAGGATGATAAAGCCTATTGTTGTGCTGTTCAGCTTTTCGCCGATTGTAAATCTGAAATCCCTTTGGAAATTTGATGTAATTTGAGTGATTTTTACAAGAAAATCAAAAGATTTTTTGTAAATGTTTAAATGAAGATACTGTGCCATTTTTCTACCTCTTTAGTTTAATTCAGCAATTTTTATTTTTTGAGCCTTTGCCCATTTTAGCTTGCATTCAGCATATTTTGGTGCCTTGACTTGCTTTTTATTTGGCGAGCCTTTGGCGCTCAATTCATTTTGCTTTAGTTTAAAATT
>CANSKM010000170.1 GCA_947647475.1 uncultured bacterium | reverse complement strand
GAGCATAAGCTTCAACTTTTGCTTCGTCTGCAAACGCTGCTGTACCGATAGCGGCAAAAGCAATTGTTGCTGCAAATAATTTGTTAACAATTTTCATTACTTCTCCTATCCTTTCAATAAACTAATATTGAATAACTGTAAGATTTTAACTCAATTGTCCTAGAAAACACCCGTTTCGTCAAGCATAATTTGTTAAAGTTTTACAATAAATAAGGATGGTAATTTGAATTGTATAATTGGTCTATCTTGCGGCAAGAAGAACCTTTTGAACCTCTTTTCTTTTCACTTTTCTTGTGGTTGTGCGCTCCAGGGGCTCTTTTCTTATAATTACATCGCTCGGTCTTTTATACTGTGTCAGTCTTTGGGATAAAAGTTTCACTTCATCTTTCACCATTTTTTCAACTTCTTCGTTTGAATATTTTTGATAAAGTTCTTCCTTTGGAACAATCACTGCGGCAACTTCTTCAGTACCGTCTTTTGCGCCAAAGGTTCTGGTTTCCCCTAAAACGCAAACTTCTGAAATAAGGCTGCTTTGTTCTAAAACCATTTCAACCTCTTCCGGGAAAACCTTTTTTCCGCCCGAGAGCACAATCATATTTTTAATTCTGCCTGTAATGTAAATATGGCCGTCTTTATCAAATTTTGCAATATCTCCCGTGTGAAGCCAGCCGTCAGAATCAATCACTTCGCTTGTTAAATCCGGTCTGTTGTGATATCCCTTCATAACAGAAGGTCCTTTAAGCTGAAGTTCACCTGTTTCTTTGTCTATTCTTGCTTCATATTGATCCAAGGGTCGTCCGACAGAGCTTAAAACTTTTCTCTTGTCAAAATTAATAGACACAACGGGACTTGTTTCCGAAAGGCCATAGCCTTGATATACCTTAATTCCAATTCTTTCAAAAAATCTTCCGACATGAATATCCAAGGGTGCTCCGCCTGAGATGCAGCCTATAAATTTGCCGCCGAATTTATCATGGATTTTTTTAAACAAAGCTTTTTTGACACAATAGAAGGGTAAAAATTTTGCAATGTGGTACAGGGCTTTAAACGCTGCCCTGCTTAGTATTGAAGAATTTTTTATCTCACTTTCAATTGCAGATTTTAAAAGCTTTAAAAACGCAGGAACAACAATCATAAATTCAATCTGTTTTTCTCTCATTGTTCCCAGAATATCTTTTGGTTTCAAACTTTTTGCATAATAAACCGAAAAACCGAAGTTTAAAAACGTTGAAAAGCCTACCGTCATTTCAAAAAGATGGTTCATAGGAAGGATTGAAAGCGTTTTTACACCTTCTTTCGGCAATATTTTTGCAAGCACTTTGTCTAAATCTTCAAGCTGGCTTGTAATATTTTTAAAACTTATCTCAACTCCCTTTGGGGCGCCGGTTGTGCCTGATGTGTAAATTATAAATGCTGTGGATTTTGAACCCCTTATTCTCCATTTTGCATCATATTTATTCGGAATTTCATACAAATTTACAACATCTTTTTCTTCAAAATATTCATCAATTATAATTAAATGTTTGATTTCAGGGATTTCAGCCTGCAAGTGTTTTGCAATTTCAAGATATTTGGCTGAAATAAAAATGATTTCGGGTTTTGCATCGCTTAAAATTGATTTCAGTTCATATTTTGTAAGCTTTATATCCAAGGGGACACAAATAAGCCCGGATAAGATGCTTGCAAAAACGCATGCTCCGTATTCAGGCTTTGATTCTGATAATATGGCTGCTTTTGCACCTTTTTCAAGGTTTAAATCTTCAATTAAATATCTTGCAAGTTTTCTTGATAATAGTCCAAGGCCCTTGTATGTAAATTCTCTCCAGCCTAAATCATCTTTTGTCCCAAGTGCAATCCTGTCTTCATAGTTGCAGGTTCTGTTTTCAAGAAGTGATAAAATGCTCTGTTTTTTCAATTTCAATTTTCTTCCCCTAAGTTTATCTTTCCCTAACCCAAAACACAATTTTACTATATATTCTATACCACATTTTTAAAATGCTGGCATGGTGTAAACATTTTTTCACATAAAATCCTTTTGTTGTAAGGGTTTAACATCTGATATGACCAATTAAAATTTTTATGGGAGAATATATTTGTTTGAGGATGAGAATTTTTATGAAAAAAGAAGAAAATAAAAGAAAAATGAAGGTGGCTTTCCCGCATATGGGGACGATTTCAATCGCATGGGCCGCAGCACTCAGGAAAATGGGAATAGAACCTTTTATTCCCCCATATACAAGCAAAAAAACGCTTTCTTTGGGCACAAAAAATTCGCCCGAAGCAATTTGTCTTCCGTATAAATTAATTTTGGGAAATTTTATCGAAGCAATTGAAGGCGGAACAGATTACGTTGCAATGATAACCTCCCCCGGTATCTGCAGGCTTGGAGAATACGGAAAGAGCATTAAAAACGTACTTAAAGACCTTGGCTATGATGCAAACTTTATCGAGCTGAACCTTTATGACGGCTTCAAAGGGATGTATCGCTTTTTAACTGATTTAACAGGCACAAACAACCCTGTTCCGATTATTCGTGCAATCAATATTGCCGTAAGAAAGGTTTTTGCGGTAGATGAGCTTGAAAAATTTCTCTCTTACCACAGGGCGCGTGAAATTAACACGGGCGATGCCGAAAAAGCTTTCAACAAGGCGCTTAGAATGGTGGATAAGGCTGATACCACGCGCGAACTTAAAAAAGCCTTAAAAGCGGGCTTAAAAGAAATTTCAAACGTAAAAATTGACCCGAACAGGGAAGTTTTACATGTGGATTTAACGGGCGAAATTTTCCTTGTTTTAGATAGATTTTCAAACCAAAATATCGAAAGAGAGCTTGGGAAAATGGGCGTTCAGACAAGAAGAAGCCTCACTGTTTCAGGCTTTTTAAAGGATGCCATTATTCCAAAGATGTGCAAAAAAGGCGAAACCCACCTGGAGCGTGCCTTTAGAATGGCAAAACCATACTTGATGCGCGACATCGGCGGGGATGCACTTGAATGTATTTCAGATGTAATGTATGCTGAAGAGCGTGGAACAGACGGGCTTATCCACGTTTCACCTTTCACCTGCATGCCTGAAATTATGTCTCAGAATATTTTCCCGAAAATGAGAGAAGATGTGGATTTACCCATCCTTTCTTTAATTATGGATGAACAAACAGGCAAAGCGGGCTACATAACAAGGCTTGAAGCTTTTGTAGATTTAATGCGCCGCAAAAAAATGAGAAATAAAATCAAGGCCAAAGAAACTGCAAATGCTGTATAAATCCATATTCTTAAAGGCCAAAACCCAAATTGAAAAAAAGCTTATTCAAATTCAGGATTTTGATAAAAAACAGGCATATCTTGAATTTGAGCTTAAAGATGAGATCTTAAAAAGCGAAGAAGAAATAAAAAAGGCCTTTGAAAAGGTTAAATGCGCCCAATGCGGCGCCTGCTGCAGCCTTGCTATCAGTGAATTTTCGCCTTGCGAACTCTCGCTTCGTGCAAAAAACGGTGACAAAACGGCAAAAAGTTTTCTTGAAGTTTTTGAACCTTATGAAAGCCCGGGTGATGTGCCTTTAAGTCTTTTGCCCGATGCACTTAAAAACACTGCAAAGAATAATGAGGCGTTTTTTTATCACTGTAAAAAAATTCAAAAGAAAGACGGAAAAAGCTTTTGCCCGATTTATGATAAAAGACCCGATGTTTGCAAGAATTTTCCCGATACTCCTCTGGAAAACCTTCCAAAAGCCTGTGTGTACAATGTTTGGAAGGATGAAAATGAAGTAAAAGCAATGTTTATAAAGGCTCTAAATGATATCAGAAAATTTTACCTTAGTGAATTTAAAAAGGGTGAGTGAAAAAAACGGCGTGCTGTGGTATAGTTTAGGCTATGAAGGACATTTCAA
>CANSKM010000169.1 GCA_947647475.1 uncultured bacterium | reverse complement strand
ATTTTCTTCTTGACAAAGTTTTAAACTTGTTTTTTATCGGGTCATAAATTCTTATGTAATTATAGTTGCTTGAAAATAAGATTTGCCCGTTTGCTAAAGGTATTATTTTTGTTATTGTGCCAAAATTTTCGCTGTATCCCGTTTCAGATACAGTTCCCGTTTTTATATCATAAAAATATTTTGGTAAGCACAATAGTTTGTCATTATTTAATAATACGCAAGCATTGTAAGGAATATCGTTCGGTACATCCACAGGAACAGACGTATTTGTTTTTGTGTCAAAATTTCTGCTTTTGTTAAATTTGAAGTGGTTTTACCTATTATAAAAATTCTATCATCACTTAATTTTATGGCTTTTGATGTCCCTTTTATATAATCCGGACCCTTATATTTGTGCAAAGCGCCCGCCGCTTTTGCAGTATGACCTTTGCTTGGAATTATAAAAGTTTCGGTTTTGGGGTCAAATATTTCTATGTTTTGACCGTTTAAAATAAAAATTTCACCATCGTCAAGCTTTATTATCTTTGTAAAATTCTTGCTGTGGTAGAAATTTGTATCGCCGATTTTTCTGAATTTGCCGGTTTTTACATCAAAAATATCAGCTTCTTTTGTGGGTTTATTAAAATAATTTCCGCCTATAATTAATATTTCAGAATTGTCTAATTTTATTGGGATAAAACTGCGCTTGCCATAGGCATATACGGGCTCATTTAGCTGTAAATTTTTAACCCGGCTAGTTTGCAAATCGTATATTTTAGCACCCGCATTTGAAGGTTCTTGGGAAAACCCCAAAAAGCCACAGGCGCCTTTGGCATAGAAAATTTGATTATCGAATAAATAAACGGGAACCCCCACCGGCGCACCTTTTAATTTCTTGACACTTCCCGCAAAAACAGTGTTTACACTAAAAAACATTATTAAAAACGCAACCGCAAGTTTTTTCATTTTTTTTAAACCCCAATATCTTTTCTGTAAATTTTGCCGTCAAATTCAATAGCTTCCGCTGCCTTGTAAAGAGCCTCCCTTGCGCCTTCACCGGATTTTACAATGCTTAAAACCCTTCCGCCGCTTACGGTTAAAGAGCCCTGCGAGGTCTTTACCCCTGCAAAATAAGTTTTACAGCCGTATTCTTCAGCTTTTTCAAGGTTTTTAATTTCAGCACCTTTTTTAGGATTTTCGGGGTAACCTTCTGAAGCTAAAACCACGCAGCAGGCCTTTTTAGGGGCAATTTTTAAATCATTCTTTTCAAGCTTTTTTTCTGTCATTTTTATAAAAATATCAAGTAAATCCGCCCCGTGCGCAATATCCAAAAGTTCAAGCAGCACCTGACATTCGGGGTCTCCAAAGCGCATATTGTACTCTAAAACTTTGGGCCCGTCGTTTGTTAAAATCAGCCCCGAATAAATAACCCCGCAAAAATCTGCCTTTTCCTTTTTTAATGCGGTTTCCAGAGTTTTTAAATATTCTTCAATCTCATTTTTCTGTTCTGCAGTTATCTTGCTTGGCGCCACAGCCCCCATTCCACCTGTGTTTGGCCCCATATTATCATCTAAAAGCCTTTTGTAATCCGAAGCAGGTGGAAACGACACAAGGGTTTTGCCGTCCCAAAGAGAAATTACAGAAACTTCATTTCCAAAAAGCCGCTCCTCCAAAAGAATTTTCCTTGATGCATCGCCAAATTTTCCCAATAGAAAGTCTTTTGCAACGTTTTTTGCCTCATCAAAATCTTTCGGCACAAAAACACCCTTTCCAAGCGCAAGGCCATCTGCCTTAATAACAGGCACCGTCTCATTTTCCAGGCTTAAAAAGTATTCAAGGGCTGCCTCAAGCGTTGTTTCATCTGTTGCAATTTTAAAATCCGCCGTTTTTATGCCGTTTTTTTGCATAAAACTTTTAGCAAAACTCTTTGAACCCTCAAGCCTTGCCCAGACTTTATTTGCACCGATTACTTTTATCCCGGCGTTTTCAAAAATATCTGTAATTCCTTCACACAAAGGATTTTCGGGCCCCACAACAAGAATATCGATTTTCTTTGCCAAAGATTTTTTAAGAAGGTCTGAATAATCACTAAATTCAAGGATTTCACCCAAGTTTTTAAACCCGTCATTCGCATTTGCAAGGAATAAGCGGTTTAAAAACGGCGAAACGCTTATGTGAGAAGCAATAGCGTGCTCTCGTGCCCCGCCTCCAAAAACAAGAATATTTTTTTTAAAAAGCAACTTTTCAACAATTTCAGGGTAAATTTTATGCTCAATTTTATGAATTTCAGCCTCAAGCTGAGATAGATTTAAACCCCCAAAATCCTCTAATTGCAGAGTTTTTTGCGAAATTATTTTTCCTGAATCAACATTTTTATTTAGAAAATGAACCGTGACACCCGTTTCTTTAACACCTGCCTCAAAAGCCCTTGCAATAGCATTTTTACCCTTAAATTCAGGTAAAAGCGAAGGGTGAATATTTATAATGTTTGCATAACTATCCTTTAAAAACGCATCATTAGAGCAGGTTTCGAGGATTTTTTCAGGCAAAACCCGCATAAAACCTGCAAGAACGTACAAATCATATTTACCTTTGCGCACGGTTAAAAAATCATAAAAATTTTCAAAATCGACACAATATGCAGGTACCCCAAGGGCTTCAGCTTTTTTTAGAACGGGCGCATTTTTGTTATCACAAAGCAGCTCAAAATTTACAAACGACACATTTTCAGATACAGGCGCGTCAAAAGATTGTGCAAAACCCTTGGCACGAAAGTGTTTTACAATTGCTTCAAAGTTAGAACCATTGCCTGAAGCCAATATTAGAACATTTTTTTTATTTGAACATTGCTTTTGTGCCGTCATAAGATTTCTCTACCACTCCAAAAACAAAGGGGAAGTGCGTTTTGGTGATTTCTAAAACTAAATCCACGTTTTCGGGCTTTGTTATAACGCAAAAACCCGCGCCCATATTGAATGTGCGGAACATTTCATCCTCGTCAACATATTTTTTCAAAGCCTCAAAAACGCTGATTTTTGGGAGAGTTTTGCTGTTTAAACAGGCGCAAAACCCATCCGGAATTACCCTTTCAACGTTTGACAATATACCGCCCCCCGTAATATTTGCAAGACCCGAAACAAGCTCTCTGTCACAGAGTTTCAGGATTTCATTAACATAAATCACAGTAGGTTCAAGGGTTTTTTCAAACTCACTTTCGCTTAAAAAGCCGTCATTATAAAGCTTTCGCACCAATGAAAAGCCGTTTGAATGCACTCCGCTTGATTTTAAGGCAATTATTATGTCCCCTTCACATACTTTTTCTTTTGAAATAAAATCAGCCTTTTTTACAAGCCCAACGGCAAAACCCGCAGCATCGAAGAGGCCTTTTTTAATAAAATCGCCAAGTTCGGAGGTCTCACCCCCAATAAGTGCACAATTGTAAAGGCTTAGAACCGAATTAAGCTCGACCACAAAATTTGAAATTTCTTTGGGGTATAAAACATTTGTTGCCAAATAATCCAGAAAAAACAAGGGTTTTGCACCAGTGCAGATTAAATCATTCAAATTCATCGCAGCTAAATCAAGCGCAATTGTCCTGTACAAGCGTCTTTCGATGAGCGGGACGATTTTTGTCCCGATACCGTCCGTCGTCCCTGCAAAGTAATATTCAGGGAGCACCGGGTGTTCGAAAACGCCCGCAAAATTTGAAAAATTAGAGGAAGAAAGTCCTGAAAACAAAAGTCCGGAGAGCATTTCAGTGCTCTTTAAATTTACGCCGGAATTTTCATAGGTATATTTTTTCATCACATCCTCCGCCCGTATTATAGCACAATTTCGGCCCGAGATATCATTTTTTATAACCTCTCAAATTTTTCTTCAAGCGAATTTTGATAAATTTGATTTAATTCTTTTGTTCTGATTTTTGTAAAACCAAAGTCTAAAAC
>CANSKM010000168.1 GCA_947647475.1 uncultured bacterium | reverse complement strand
ATTGATAATAAGGTCCGTATTTTCCGCCAACATCAGGCCCTTCATCCCACTGAAGCCCAAGTGCTTTAAGGCTATCAAAGATATTTTGGGTATATTCCTGGTTGCTTCGCTCTAAATCGGTGTCTTCAATCCTTAAAACAAACTCTCCGCCTGTTTTTTTAGCGTATAAATAGTTAAAAAGTGCTGTCCTTGCTGTTCCAATGTGCAAATTTCCGCTTGGGGAAGGTGCAATTCTTACTCTGATATTTTCCATCTTTAAACTCTTTCCTTTTAAAAAAAGTCATAAACCAAATTTATATAAAAATCATACATCAAAATTATTATTTTAGTACGTTTTTTATGGCTAAAATAATTTTTTATTGTATAATTCCTTTATGGAAAAAAATACGATAAAAATAGGTATCATCGGGCTTGGCACAGTTGGCTCGGGGGTTGTAAAAACCTTAGAAAACTTTAAAAATATTGAAATTAAAACTGCTGCGGTTAGAAACTTAAACAAAAAAAGGGATGTTTCGGTTCAAAATATTACAGACGACCCTTTTCAAATTGTAAATGACCCTGAAATAGAGATTGTGGTTGAAGTTGCGGGCGGCTGTGACCCTGCGCTTGAACTTATTACAACTGCAATTAAAAATAAAAAACATATTGTGACTGCAAACAAAGAGCTTTTGGCAAAATTTGGCGCACAAATTTTCGACCTTGCAAACGAAAACAATGTTTCAGTTTTATATGAAGCTGCCGTTGCAGGCGGAATTCCAATCATAGGACCGATTAAAACCACATTAAGAGGAAACATTTTCTCTAAAGTTGCGGGCATCCTAAACGGCACCACAAACTACATTTTAACCAAAATGGAAGAGAAAAATATTTCATACCAAGAATGCCTGAAAGCCGCGCAAGACTTGGGCTATGCAGAAGCTGACCCGACAGGCGATGTTGAAGGGTTTGATGCGATGTATAAAATTGCAACCCTTGCAAACATCACATTCCACAAGAGAATTGACGTTAATAAAATCTATCGTGAAGGTATAACAAAAATTTCAGCGGATGATATAAAATTTGCAAACGAGCTTGGGTATAAAATTAAACTCATCGGCCTTGCCCAAAAAGCGGATGAAAACGACCCGGATAAGCTCGATATCAGGGTTCACCCCATGCTTGTTCCGACTTCCAATATGATTTCAGGAATAAACAATGCGATGAATGCCGTTCTTTTGGAAGGCTTCCCTGTGGATAAGGTTATGTTTACAGGCCCTGGTGCCGGCGAATTTCCGACTGCAAGCTCTGTTGTGGGCGACATTATGCAGATTGCAGGCGAACTTCACCACACAGACACAGTTCTTCCGCTCCACCGCTGCATCGATAAAGACCATGCAGAGCAGATTGATATTAAACATACAAAAAATAAATACTATATTTCAATCAAAGCACCGAACTCAAAAGGTACAATCGGCGCCATAGGAACGGTTTGCGGAAATAATAACATAAACCTTTCAAGCATCCTTCAAAAAGGAATTAAGGAAGATAACACGGCGCAAGTTATTGTTATCACAGAAATTGCAAACGAGATTGACATTCAAAATGCAATTTGTCAGATGAAAGAACAAAATATTGAAATTAATAACTTAATAAGGGTAATGTAGATATGGCAAGATACAACGGTTTAATAGATAAATACAAAGAATACCTTCCTGTAACGGATAAAACTCCTTTTGTAACACTTTCAGAAGGAAATACGCCTTTAATTAAAACAGAAAACCTTGCAAAGCATTTAGGTTTAGACTGTGAAATTTATTTAAAATATGAAGGTTCAAACCCGACAGGAAGCTTTAAAGACCGCGGCATGACAATGGCTGTGTCAAAGGCAAAAGAAGAAGGTTCACGTGCCATAATCTGCGCTTCTACGGGAAACACCTCTGCTGCAGCTGCCGCATACGGCGCAAAGGCGGGGCTAAAATGTTATGTTTTAATCCCTGACGGGTATATCGCCCTTGGAAAGCTTTCCCAGGCGATGATGTACGGTGCTGAGGTTATTGCAATAAACGGCAATTTTGATGAGGCACTTGAAGCTGTAAGGGAAATTTCGGCTAATTACCCTATAACCCTTGTAAACTCCGTTAACCCGTATAGGATTGAAGGACAAAAAACAGGGGCGTTTGAAATCATTGAAGCGCTTGAAGATGCGCCCGATTACCATTTCATCCCGGTTGGAAACGCAGGAAATATCACCGCATACTGGAAGGGCTACAAAGAATTTTACAACCTTAAAAAATCAACTCATTTGCCAAAAATGATGGGCATTCAGGCAGAAGGAAGCGCTGCAATTGTTAAAGGGGAAAGGATTTTACACCCTGAAACCATTGCAACGGCAATAAGAATAGGAAACCCTGCAAGCTGGAAACAAGCAGAAGCTGCAAGAGACGAATCAAAAGGCACAATTGATATGGTGAATGATGATAAAATCGTTGAAGCCTATAAGCTTTTAGCAGAGCTTGAAGGGGTGTTCTGTGAACCTGCAAGTGCAGCATCTGTTGCAGGCCTAATTAAATTGAAAGACACAATTAAGCCAAAATCAAGAATTGTCTGTATTTTAACAGGAAACGGCCTGAAAGACCCGGATTGCGCCATTAAAAATGCAGTGTCACAAGTGCAAAAAACAAGTGCTGATATCAAAGACATCGTGAAATTGATGCATTTGAATTAATTAAAATTAGCAATTTTTTATGCCTTTATGTTTTATAAACAATATAAAGGCATTTTTTAGGCCTTTTTAAAGAAGGAAGAAGTTTTTATATGACTTATGAAATTTCAGGCTCAAAAGCAGTTATAACAGGCACAAGCGGCCAATACGGAAACGTTAAAAAAGGAACGGAATACGGAAAAAACGCTGCGTCCAATCATATTGGCTACATTAAAGATTTTGAAATGAAAAGCAAACCGATAAACCCCGATGTTTTCACAAAGGGCCACAGTGTGCAGGAAATGGCCGATGAAATTCAAGCAAAACTAAAAGAAGATAAAATGCCCCCTGTTGATTTCCTTTTGCAATATGCACCAAAAATGGGTGCAGTTAAAGGGTTTTTCTCCCGTTTGTTTAAAGGAAATGCAATAGATACAAAAGCGCTTCTTGGCTTTACGCAGGAAGCTATGGGCGGGAATAAAGCTATAACGCTTGAAACTGCAGATAAAGATTTAAAAATTGCATTTGATGATGTTACAAATGCAAAATTGAGCACAAAAGCATTTGATGTGAATAATGACGGAATGATTGATATCACTGAAGAAGCAGTGTCCACAGTGCTTGCAGATGTTTTATCCAAGGAAGATGCTGATATTTCAAAGGTTTCAAAGGCCCTAAAAAAGGCTGACGGCAGCTATACAAACGCCGGAGAAAACAAAATGATGGCATTTTGCAACGAAGAAAATTATGATGCCGCATCAAAAACAATTAAGAAAATTCACAAAAAAATGAAGCTTGATAAGGCCCAAAAAGCGCTCTAGAAAATGCTAAATAGAAAAACCCTTTATTCTAAGGGTTTTACCAATCTTTCTATTTTCTGTTCTTTGCTAATCCTCTTTCAAGGATATAAAGTTCCGCAGGACCTTCAGCAGCATTTATAATATAGTCTATAACTTCATCTTCAGGGGTTCTTATTTCAGGCTCTTTCGGTTTTTTTGGGAAGAAAGTATCGAGGCTTTCTTTTAAAACCGCAACGCTCATCATAACAAACATCCCAAGTGCCGCATAAAACATTGCAGATCTGCTTCCTGTCTTTGCAGCCCAGCTTATTTTTGCATTTTCTAAAAATTGGGTTGCGTTTCCTGTGCGGCTTACCTGGTTGAATAATTCCCCTAAAGTGCCCTTAACAGAAGCATCTACGGTATTATTTTTTGAAAGGTCTAATATTGCCTGCTTTGGGTTTTGTTCAAGCAAACCCTTGCTTTTTTCAAACATATCAGCTA
>CANSKM010000167.1 GCA_947647475.1 uncultured bacterium | reverse complement strand
TTACCCAAAGCAGATGTGTTTAAAATATCTCTCTTGTATATATAAAGTATATTTCTTTTGAAAAATTGCCTTTTTGGATGTTAATATATTAAGTTTTGTAAACAAAGCTAAAAGCCCCAAAATACGGGGCTTTTAGAGGTTAATATTGCTAATAATTTTATATTTAATTCTTACGCTGCCTTTGCCTGAAGAATTGTAAATAATCTCGGATCAATAGTTAAGCTTTCTTGTGAAATTGAAGCCCCTGAAGACAAAGATGGAGGAATGTTTCCTGAAGGCAATGCTGCATTTGTGCCTGCGGGCGGTAATGTTAATGTATCACCTACAACGTTTCCGCTAAGTTTTGGGAATGAACTCTGTACGGTTTGAGCTGCAGCAGTTGTGTATCCGTTTCCAAGAGCCTGGGGTTCATAGTAAAGACCAGTTGCGCTATCGTATATTCCTGCAATTGAACCGTCTGCATTTAAAATTGTATCCGGTTGAAGTACATCAGTAGGGCCGCCGTTCATTTGTCTAATTAAAGTATCAATTTCACTTTGGCTTAACACTCTGCTTCCGTTGCCGCCTGAGCTGCCGCCTGTGCTTCCGCCGCCGCCACCATTACCTCCGTTTGGATTATGCGGCCCCGGCAAATTGCTTCCACCATCACCCAATTGCGGAGGAATATCACCGCCGCCATCTCCAAGCTGCGCGTTAGTTTGTTCTATAAGAGCATCAATATCGCTTTGCGGCCTGTTCATTATCTCTCCAACCTGCTGTTGTTGTGCTTCCGTTAATTTATTGCCGCCAAATTTATTTTTAACACTTGCTGCTAATGTTCCGAATTTATTTCCTGTTAAATCGTTAACATCTTGAAAATATGCTTTTGTCTTTGAAGTGCCTTCTCTATATGCTGCCTCCATATGGGAGCCTTCAACCTTTGCCATTTGATTTAATCCTGCTTTTAAGGTTGCAGCAGAAACTCCGGTTGTGTAAATACCTGAGCCCACTTCTTTTGCGCCGCCTTTAGCTTCTGCATCACTATCGGCACTTATCATTTTGCCAATTCCTGATACGGTTTTTACAGCGCCTGCGCCAATACCGACAGCAGCACCCGCAACAACGAGCGGAGCAACAAAAGGAGCAGTAACGGGACATATTGAAAGGGCCGTAACACCAATTATACCAATAATCCCAAGGGGAGAAGTCAAAGCGTTTTTCACATCTTCGCCTGCACCTTTAACAGCAAGTTTTGCAACTTCACCTGCGGATAATTTGCCATCATCGCTGCCATCTGTGCTCACCTGGTCAATATCAACGGTTTTATTTGCTTTCCCTGCATCAAATTCCATAATTGAAACAGGTTCATCGTTTACAAACGTGGTCTTTTTAGCCTCAGTTTGCGCAGCATTAAGTGTGGTGCCGCCAAGTGCGTTAACTGACATATTCTCTCCTTAAAAATTTATCTCTCTTGCATTAATAAAGTATTCTTTTTATAAAAAATTGCCATAAAAAGTATATACAAGTTAACATTTCTTAACATCAGCTTTGTGCCAAACATCTAAACAGATTGTTTTCGTACTATAATTTAGACAGTTTGGAATTATATTTAGTTTAGTTTTGATGGACAAAAAAAGCCTTATAACAGCGCTTATAACAACTTTTTATATTCTTGGGCTGTGTATGTTTTACAGCACTTTTGGAAACGGAAGAATTGTTTTTGCAGGATTTATCTGCCTTTTGCTTGTTTTCTTATGCTTTTTTGAAAAGATAAAGCCTGTTTTTTGCGTGGTTCTCTGCCTTTTGTTTTTTGGCGGCTTTTTAAATGCAAAATTTCACAACAAAAACTTTGACAGCTTTTCTAATATTGAAAGCGCAAATGACGTTATTTTAAAAGGAAGGGTTTATTCAATCCCCTCAATCAACAAAGAAAAGTGCGTTGCAAAATTTTACCTCGGGGTTTATCAGGCAAACATTTCAAAAGAAAGCTTCAAACCGAAAAATACAAATGTTTTAGTTTCAATATCAAATGAAAAAAGAAGCTATGAAAATATTAAAATCGGCGATATTATTGAAATTGAGGGCAATTTGCGCACACCAAAAGAAGCGACAAACCCAAGCGAATTTGACTATAAAAAATATTTAAAAAATAAAGATGTTTTTACAATACTTTATTCATCAGGCAAATTTGAAATTACGGGCAAACCGAACATAAAACAGGCAAAAAACAAGCTAAAAGAGCTTTGGTGGCTTGCTTTGAGCAGCCTTGACAAAACAAGAGAGCATATCATTTTAAAACATGGCAAATACGTAAAAAGCCCAAATTTAGAAGTTTTGGGCGGAGTTGTTTTTGGGGATGATGCAATAAACCCGCCGGATGATATTAAGCAATCCTTTATAAATTCAGGACTTTTACACCTTCTTGCAGCCTCAGGATTAAATGTGGCGCTGATTTTCGGCATATGGTGGTGGCTTGCTTCAATTTTAAAACTCCCGTACAAAACAAACATTTTATCAGGCATTGGAATTATTGTGCTTTATACCTTTATGACAGGGTTTCCGCCTTCAATTTTAAGAGCATCAATTATGCTTGTTTTAATTCTAATCGGAAAATTAATGTTCAAAACAGCGGATACCCTTGCGCTTATTTTCTTTACAGCTTTTGTTATGCTTCTTTTTAATCCAAAACTATTAAACGACGTTGGTTTTGAGCTTTCTTTTCTTGTAACGGGCGGACTTATCACCTGTATTGAGCCTGTTTGCGCCAAATTTAAAGAAATAGATTGCGCTTATAAATCCAAATTTTCAAAAAGCCACACAGCAATACGCGCGGCGGCATTTTTATTTTCGCCCGTCTCGATTTTAAGTATGGTCCTTGTGCCCCTTGTGGCGCAAATTTGGGCAGCACCATTGCAGGGATATTATTTTAACACATTCACGCCCTACAGTGTTTTTGCAAACATCGCAGTTGTTCCTTTTATTGGCATCATAAGCTTTGTCGGCTTTGTAAGCTCAATTTTAAGCCTGATTCCTGCCTTGGGAGATTTTACCGTTCAAATTTCAAGCTTTATTCTAAACCCTTTAATTACAATACTTTTAACCATTTCAAATTTCTTTTCAAAGCTCCCCGGGTCAATAATTAAAATTCCTTCGGGAAACGCATTTTCAATCATTATCTATTATTCTTTTGTGCTAACCTTTGTTTTTTGCATAAAAAATAATTTTAAAAAATTGAAAATAAACGTTGCACTTTGCGTGCTTTTTCTTGTTTTGATTTTAGGGTTTGTAAAAATTCCAAACGGAAATTTTGAAATTTTAGCATTTGATGTCGGAAACGCAGACAGTTTTTTAATTAAAACGCCCAAAGATAAATATATAATGATTGACACGGGGAAACTTCCCTACAAAGGAATTTCAGGCGCAAAAAGAGTTATGCTTGAATATTTTTATGATGAAAATATACTCACGCTAAAACATTTAATCATAACCCATTTTGATAATGACCATTCAGGCGGAACCATTGATATACTTAAAAATGTGGGAGCAGAAAATGTTATTGTACAATCAAAAATATGCGATACTAAAAATTCCTGTGAAATTTTAAAATATTTAAACACGTACAATGTTAAAAAAGAAATTGCAAAAAACAAAGTGATTTACAAGGAAAAAGATTTTGAAGTTCAAACGTTTGTGCCAATGCTGTCAAAAACTGCATCCGCAGGGCTTAATAAGGATGAATTTCAAAATGAAACTTCAACCGTCGTGCTCATTCAAAGCAGAGGCGAATATTTTCTTTTCATGGCAGATGGCGGGGTTTTGGCGTTTAATTCAATTGAAAAATATTTACCAAAGGAAATTAAACAAAAGGGCATAAAGGTTTTAAAACTCGGACACCACGGGGCAAAGGATGTTTTGAACGAAGAAATGCTTAAATATTTAAAACCTGAATATATTATAATTTCAACCGGGAAAAATACATACGGACACCCAAACAAAGAAACTTTAAAAT
>CANSKM010000166.1 GCA_947647475.1 uncultured bacterium | reverse complement strand
ACAGAGGCCCTTTCGCCGAAATTTTGAATAATAATTGCAAAAGCATATTCTTTGCCACACAAGGATGTTACATAACCAACAAGAGAACTTACACCAAAAATAGTGCCTGTTTTTGCCTTCAGATTTCCTGCCAAATCTCGCATTCTTTTTGAAAGTGTGCCTTCATTTGCAGTTATCATATAATTCTTAATTGAAGAGTTTTTATTCAGATATAAAAGTGCTTTTGCCATCCAAGAAGTGCTTAGTGTATTATATCTTGAAACACCCGACGCATCTTTTAAATTTATTTTATCGGTATTCAGCTCTGCATTCTTATAATATTCAAAAAACATTGCTTTTGCAGCATCAAAGCTTCCGGGTTTCAGTTTTTTAAGCTGTTCTGTTGAATTATTTTCGCTGTCACTTTCTGCGGGATTATTTTTCAAAGTATCATCCAGCCATTTTGCACCCGCCACTTTAAATGTCACCTCGGTTGCAAAATTGTTGCTTGTTTTTAAAACATAAGATAAAACATCCCCAAGTGGCCGCCTAAAAGATGCTATTCTCTTGGCATTTGCCGGTACACGCTTTTGGTAAAAAGGTTTTGAATAAGAAATTCCATTATTATCAAGAGCTTTTCTTAATTTCACGGTAAAAAAGCGTGCTGTATCCAAAACAGGAAAAGTTTTTGCCGTATCTTTTGCAAGAGTACCCGTAAGTGTCACAATTCCCGTATTTTCACCATAGTTTAGCGCAGGAAGAATTTTTGTAGCATTCCCAATTTCAAGCTCATTTATAAAAGAAAATCTGTAATCATTATTTTGAAATATCTCGACCCCTTTTCCCGTTTTTGAAAGCGCAAAATTTACCTTAACCGTATTATTATCCACAATATATGGAGAAAGCTTCGGAGCATTTGGCCAGTAATCATCAACTGTCCAGCCGTCAGGGTATGGAACTTTATCAATTATAGAATCATCGATGTAGAAATTTTTAATCCTGCCGCCATAAGCAGCTTTAAGGCTTTGCGCCAAAGTATTCAAATCAGAAGAAGTTAAAAGCGGGTCTCCGCCAAGTTTTAAATAAATATTTTTCTCTTCATCAATATAAACAATAGTTTCAAAATGATACTTTTCACCAAGCGTATTAAGAGCTGCAGCCATTGTAAAAACTTTAAGCGAAGAAGCAGGGTTTAAAAACGTATTAGGACGCCTTGAAAAAACAGCATTTTCACTGTCAATTTCTGCAACATCAATTGAAACTATAGAATTTCTGCCAAGCTCAGTATTATCAATCGCTTTGGAAACAGGGTTGATTTGTGCAGCCAAAGCCACCATGCCGGTAAAAAATACAAGTAAAAATACTGATAAAAATTTTAAATACCAATTTTTCATCTTAAACAAGAAACTCCTGCTTCAGCATAATCAGGCTCAAACCCAAAAACATCTACCCGCCTGTTTAAAAGATTCGGGTAAGTTTCCCTGACATCTTTTACAATATCCGTATCGATTGTTTCAAATATAAAACCTTCATTTTCATCAAGCATTGAAACAGTTTCCCCTAACGGTTTTACCAAAAGAGAACACCCGGAATTGTAGACATCATCCTTTATTAGGCCCGTCTGGGAAAGTGCCAGAAAATAAGACTGGTTTTCAATTGCTCTGGCTTTTGCCATGGCTTCATACTGCTCCCGTCTTGTTTTTGGCCAGGCTGAAAGATTAACAAGCATATCCGGCACATTCTCGCTTGCAATGTAACTTCTGAACAACTCGGGAAACCTGATATCATAGCAAATTGAAAGACCGATTTTTAAGCCTTCTATATTCACAATTAAAGGTGCATCGCCCGGTTTTACCGCCTTTGCTTCGCCGTCAGGAGAATAGAGGTGGATTTTATCATATGTAGCAACAAGTTCACCGTTTCTATCTATAACAGGGCAAGTATTTTTATAACCGTTATCTGTTTTTCTTATATAAGAACCGCCAACAATATTGACATCATATTTTTTCGCCAAACCGGACAAAAAATCAACCGCTGCCTCATTTTTTTCCGCGCATCTTTGAAAGCAATCCGTATCCCAACCAAGAGTCCAAACCTCAGGAAGAAAAATGATATCAGGCCTTTTTTCAGTATTTTTAGCACAAAGGTCTTTTTTGATATAAAAATCTTCCAATAAAGTCTTAACATTTGCACAATTTGTATCAAAATCCGCGCTAACTGCACTCATTTGAACAGCCAGAATGTTTTTTTTCATATCCTGCAGTTCTCTTTTCCTAAGCTTATTATTTTTACAGCTCCTCCGGAGAAGCTATTCTTCCCAATATTGCACTTGCTGCTGCAACTGCAGGAGATGCAAGATATACTTCAGATTCAGGGTGCCCCATCCTTCCGACAAAGTTTCTGTTTGTCGTTGAAACTGCACGTTCACCTTTTGCAAGGATGCCAGCATGGCCGCCAAGACAAGGCCCGCAAGTCGGAGTTGAAACAGCGCCTTCAGCTTCAACAATTGTTTGAACATATCCAAGCTCAATTGCCTTTAGGTAGATATCCTGAGTTCCGGGGAACACAATCAGGCGAACGTTTTTATTCACTTTTTTGCCGCGCAAAATATCTGCTGCAATTTTAAGGTCCGACAATCTGCCATTTGTGCAGCTTCCGATTACAACCTGATTAATTTCAACATTTCCAACCTTGCTTATAGGCTTTGTGTTTTCGGGCAAATGCGGGAAGGCAACAGTAGGCTCGATGTCTGCTACATCATATTTTATAACTCTTTCATATTCTGCATCAGGGTCAGATGTATAGAATTTATAAGGGCGAATTGATCTGCCTTTTAAATATTCTTCAGTAATTGCATCGGGCGGAATTATGCCGTTTTTAGCACCTGCTTCAATTGCCATATTGCAAATCGTAAACCTACCATCCATTAGCATTTCAGAAATCGCACTTCCCGTTATTTCTAAAGTCTTATATAAAGCGCCATCAACACCAATATCGCCAATTAAATGAAGCACTAAGTCCTTTGCACTCACCCATTTGTTCAATTTGCCGTTAAATTCAACCTTGATTGCACTTGGTACCTTAAACCAAGTTTCTCCTGATGCCATAGCGCAAGCTAAATCAGTTGAACCAACACCTGTTGAAAAAGCACCTAAAGCACCATAAGTACAAGTATGAGAATCCGCACCAATAATTAAATCTCCGGCCGTTACAATCCCTGAATCAGGAAGGAGAGCATGTTCAATCCCCATTCTGCCTACTTCAAAGAAGAATTTTAGTCCCATTTCGCGGGCAAATTTTCTGATTAAATTTACCTGTTCTGCAGATTTAATATCTTTGTTTGGCACAAAATGATCCGGCACAAAAACGCACCTTTCAGGATCAAAAACCTTATCCACACCAATTTTTCTAAACTCGTTAATTGCAACAGGGCCTGTGATATCATTTGCAAGAGTGATATCAACTTTTGCGCTGATTAAATCTCCCGCTTTAACTTCATCTTTCCCTGCATGATGAGCAAAAATCTTCTCCGTTATGGTCATTGGTCTGGACATTTGTTTCTCTCCTGTGATTAAAATGCTATTTTCAATTATTCTGCAGATTTTGCACCTTGTTTTGCTTTAACATCCAAAAGTGCATTATGTGCCATTACATATACAGCACAAGTTTTAAGGTTTTGGATATACCATGCGCAATTTTCTTGTGCACACACTGAATTTACGTCTTTGCCTGCTGAAATAAGCGGACATATAGGAATAGAGCCACCGTTTGCCATTTGTTTTTACCTCATTTTTCTAAATAAACTATTAATTATTAACGTGATTTTTCTAATTCAATTGCCTGTTTTTTAAGGTTACAGCTTGTTTCATCGCACCTTTTTTCATAATCTTTATAAATTCTTGTCCTATTCATAACTTCATCAAAATCAACAAGATGAGCATCAAAATCAGGGCCGTCAACACAGGCAAATTTTACTTCATTTCCGACAGTTACTCTGCAGGCACCGCACATGCCGGTCCCATCAACCATAATCG
>CANSKM010000165.1 GCA_947647475.1 uncultured bacterium | reverse complement strand
AGAATAAATCCGGGGTTTTTCTTTATATGCTCAATTATTCTTTCCTTATATTTCGTAAGCTTAAAGAAATAATTCTCCTCAGAAACTTCTTCGGGCTTTTTACCATGGATTGGACAGTTGCCGTTTTCATCCAAGTCTTTCGGGTTTAAAAAGGTCTCACAGCCACTGCAATAGAGCCCGGTATAGCTGTGTTTATATATATCTCCTTTTTCAAGAAGTTTTTCGAAAATATCCTGAACAATTTTTTCATGGGCAACATCCGTTGTTCTTATAAATTTTGAATAATTAACATCCAAAAGCTTCCAAGCTTCCATAAATTGTGCCGCATTAGCATCACACAATTCTTTTGGCGTAATTCCAAGAGACTTTGCAGTCTTTTGTATTTTAATGCCGTGCTCATCCGTTCCTGTTAAAAAGAACGTTTCATTGGCACGTTTTTTAAAGTGCCTGAATAAAATATCCGTGTAAATTTTTTCGTACGCATGCCCGATATGCGGTGCACCGTTTACATAATCAATAGCCGTTGTAATATAAAATCTTTCCATAGAAAAATTATACTTTAAATATAAAGAACTGTAAACGATTGTTTATTATTGGCTCTTTTATATATAATCAAGAAATAATCAGAATAATTGAGATTTTTGGGGAATTTTATGAAAAAAGAAAATACACTTGTTATATGCAAGGTTTTATATTCGCTGATTATATTTTTAGGTGCTTTTTTAACATTTATGTTTCAGCCGATTACAGGAAAAATTCTAACCCCTCAATACGGTGGCGGAGCAGACATTTGGGCAGCCTGTCTTTTGTTTTTCCAATTTATTTTATTTGCAGGCTATCTTCTTGCCCTGTTTTTAAACAAGCTAAAACCCAAAGTTAATGCTATTGTTTATGGCATACTTTTTATATTTGCCCTCATACTTTTTAAGCTTCCGACAGAATTTGGAAGCTGGCTTATAAATATTGGAGGAGGATGCAGCGAAAAACCGCTTCTTTCTTTGTTTGCATCTTTGTTTAAATATGCAATGCTTCCCGTTTTGGTGCTCTCTACAATTAGCGTTTCTATGCAAAACTGGTACACAAAACAAACAGGCGAACAGCCTTACATTCTATATTCAATTTCAAACACAGGTTCATTCCTTGCCTTGTTTTTATACCCTTTAATCTATGAACCTCTAATGACAATTTCTGCAACGGTAACACTTTGGCACAATGCTTTTGTGCTTTTGGTGGTGCTTATTACGGCTATATCTGTTTTATATTTTCTAAATTCTAAAAATGAAGAAATGGAGGACAGTGCAAAGGAAAAAATCCGGATTAGAGATCTTTTATACTGGATTTCACTGAGTGCTGCAGGTACAATTCTTTTAACTTCATATACAACCCTTGTAACAGTTAAAATTCTTCCAATACCCTTGCTTTGGACGCTATTTTTGGGTCTTTATCTTTTAACATTTGTTTTATGCTTTGGATCAGAAAAATTTTATAAGAAAAATTGGCTGCTCGTTTTAGTTCCTGTATTTGCACTAATAAACATATTTACGGGAAATTTATCCGAACATTTAAACAATTGCCCGATTTTATCCGTTACGATTACGGCTTGTATGTTTTTTATCTTCCTTATGATATGCAACGGGGAAATTTACAAAACAAGACCACACCCTTCAAGGCTCAGCGAGTTTTACCTTGCAATAGCTTTTGGCGGAGTTCTTGGCGGGTTTTTTGTAAATATTATTGCTCCCTTGATATTTGACAGCTATATTGAACTTCCTTTGATAAACATTGTCATGTATCTTTTTGCAGTTTATCTTTTTGTGCAAAGCATTTTATCCAAAAAACCTTTAAATGTTTATTCTTGGGTAAAAATCTCGCTTGCAGGAATAATAACAGTTCTGGTGGGCATTTTAGGTTATGTCGGAGCACTGCTTCCGGAAAAAAATATTACATATAAATATAAAAGAAATTTTTACGGTTCAGCACACATTAAAATAGATAATTTGCGTAATGCTAAAATGGTAAAAAACGGAAATACAGTCCATGGCGTACAATTATATGATATTAATGCAAAAAAATATATAAACATTCCCTTGACCTATTACAGTGAAACAAGCGGCTTTGCGTATGTCTATGAAGGAATGAAAAACTTTCAGAGCATCAAAAAAAGGCCCTTAAACATTGGTGCCATCGGGCTTGGAGCAGGAACTGTTGCCTCATACACAGAAAAAAATGATAAAATGACATTTTATGAAATAGACCCTAAAATGTATGAGATTGCAAAAAATGAATTTTCATACCTGAAAGATGCAAAAGGCAAAGTTGATGTTCAAATGGGCGATGCAAGAATTGTGCTAGATAAAAGTAAACCTCAAAATTTTGATATTCTTTTGATTGACGCGTTCTCTTCAGATTCAATTCCTGTCCATTTAGTTACTAAAGAAGCATTTGATATTTATAAAAAACACACAAAAGAAGACGGTATAATCATTTTCCACACAAGTAACCGTTATCTAGATTTAGACAAAACACTTAAAAAAATTACAGATTTAGAAAAGCTCAAAAGTATTGCAATATCGTCATTTTATAAACCTTCTCAAAAACAGAATGAGAAAGGATATTATAAATTAACAAACAGATATTTTATAGTTTTCATGCCTAAAAACAAACTTTATAAAAATTTTGAAAACTTTAAATATAAGCTTGGAAATGAAAACGAAGTCATATTGGTTAAAACAAACCATATAAAAGACGACGAGTTTTTAAAGCCTTTTACGGACGATTATTCAAGCCTGGTTAGAATATTCAGATTTTGGAATGCTCCAACTGTTCAGCCCAACAAGAAAAAATAAATTTTACCCTTTATATATAAGTGGTTCCTTGAGGGGTGCTAAATTTGAATATTCAAACGCACTTTGGGCGCACTCTTTTGCTTCGTTTATTTTTTCTTCTTTAATATCATTCCAGAATAAAGTAAGCAAGGTTTCACCCGTATTCACCTTGTCGCCTGTTTTTTTATTCAAAACACAACCGGCGCCAAAATCAATCGAATCACTTTTTTTGTCCCGCCCGGCACCTAAAAGCTTGCAGGCCTTTGCTATTGAAAGTGCATTAAGCTTTGAAATATAGCCATCTTTATCAGCTTTTATTTCAAACTTATTTTTGCCAATATTAAATAAGCCATAATCATCCGCACAGTTTGGGTTTCCGCCTTGAAATTCTATTATTTCTTTAAGCTTATTTAATGCAGAACCTGATTTTATCGCATTATCCACCATATCCTTTGCTTCGGTGAAATCTTTTGCAAGATGCGCTAAAATCAATGTATCTGCTGCAATTTCAAGCACAATTTCATACAAATCTTCATTACATTTACCTTTTAGAAATTCAATTGATTCAATAATTTCAAGCGAATTCCCGATATGGGTCCCTAAAGGCTGTTCCATGGAACTTATCACGGCGGAAATTTTTCTGTTTAATTTGGCCCCCGTTTTTATCATTAAATCTGCAAGTTCTCTCGCTTCTTCTTTGGTTTTAATAAAAGCGCCGGAGCCGTATTTAACATCCAAAACTATGATGTTTGCACCGCTTGCAATCTTTTTGGAGACAACTGAAGCACAAATTAAAGATTTATTATCAACCGTTGCCGTAACATCACGAAGGGCATAAATCCTACCGTCTGCAGGAGTCAGGTTTGGTGTTTGGGCTGAGATTGCAGCACCTATTTTTTTAATCTGCTCCCTAAAATCTTTATCCTTCAGGGAACATACAAAATTCGGCACAGATTCAAGCTTATCAACAGTTCCCCCTGTATAGCCGAGGCCTCTTCCGCTAAGCTTTGCGCAAGGAACCCCGAGGGAAGCAAGCAGAGGAATGAGAACAATTGTCACTTTGTCCCCAACACCACCTGTGGAGTGCTTATCTGCTACAATATTTGAAATATCAGAAAAATCTAAAATATCGCCTGAATTTATAAAAGCTTCGGTTAAATATGCGGTTTCATCTTCATTCAAATCCTTAAAACACACAGCCATAAGC
>CANSKM010000164.1 GCA_947647475.1 uncultured bacterium | reverse complement strand
CCCCTAGATGAAATTCCATAAGTTCCTTCTTATTTCTTTGTTTATATTATATAACAAACAATACACAATATAACAAATTTAAGAAGAAAATAGCCCTCGTTGACTAGATGATTTTACCCGCCGCAGACTTTGCAGGGGATGCCGCCTCTTTTTAGGGCTTCTTTTTTATCGATTTTAATGCAGTTTACGGTACAAACGGGAACGTATCTACAACTGATGCTGTGGTATCTAAGCGTTTTTGTGTTGAACATAACATCTTCCGCAAAGGCTGCAGCTGATGTCATAAAAAAGACAAACGATGCCAGGATTGAAACAAGGATTTTCTTCATAATATTCAAATAACCTTTCAAATTTGAATTATTATTTTAATTATATCACAGAAGCAATATACAACAGGCCTCCTTTTTACATACCAGATTTTAAAAAAAGAGGATACTCCGTATTGACAGCCTCAAAACCCACGCTGAATCTAAATTTAAGGTCAATCTAAACCTTTAGATCTAGATAGATTTATCCACCCCAAATGCCCTAAATTTCAACCCTTTTATTGATGAAGAACTCCTCCCCACGGGGTATTATTCAAGTGTAATCAACCAAACAGATTACATTATTCAGATTAAAAACCAAATTTAAAAAGTATTTAAAAAATTATAAAGCGGAGGATATGATGAGAAGAGCTGATTTTCAAAGAAAAACAAGGGTAATCGTTGTGGATGATAATTACGACCACGCTTCAGGGATTAGAGAATTAATCAACCTTGAAAATGATTACGAAGTAATTGCAAACGCAGGAAATGTAAACGTTGCGCTTTCTTTAATTAAAAAATATCAGCCCGATATTGTTTTAATGGATATGAACATGCCTGATATCGACGGCATCACAGCAATTTCCGAGATTGAAAAATTAAACGTTAAAACAAGAGTAATCGCCTTAACAGGATATGACGATGCGGATTTAATCTTTAGAGCAATGAAAATCGGCGCAAAAGGCTATATCTTAAAAACTATGGCTTCAGCACAGCTTATCCACGCGCTTGATGAAGTGGCACAAGGAAAAGTTTACCTTCCAAATGTTCTTTGCTCTAAATTCTTTGATTACTTCCAAAATTATGAAAAGAATGAAAAACAAAATGCAAAAGAAGATGAAGAAAATCTTTTAAACTACCTTACAAACAGGGAAGAAGAGGTTCTTGGCCTTTTAACCCAAGGGGTTACATACAAAGGGGTTGCAAAAAAATTGTTTATCTCTGAAACTACGGTTAAAACTCACGTAAACAACATTTTCCAAAAGCTTCAGGTAAACGACAGAACACAGGCTGTTTTATATGCAATCAACAAAGGCTTTATGAACAGACAACGCGTAAAAATTGCGGTATAGCCTTGTGTTTGGGTCCAAAGGCAATGCAGATGGCGCATTGCAGCCAAGATATGAAAGATTTTTAGATGCACAAATTTCAAAAAAACCTCAAAAGTTTGATACTATCTGACGACAGGCTGAATTCCAGCCTGTTTTCAAAAAAAAGCATAATTTCGATTGCAAGATGTGTTTTAGAACCCCTTGCAAATGAAAATGTACCGTCCCTTGTATTTCACAGGTTTAAAAACATTGAAGGTTTAGAGGGGATAATTAAACGGCTTGAATATTCAAGAAACATTGAAATGTACAATTTTTTGGACCCTGAAATTGTAATTAAGGATGACTTGGTTGAGCTTGAATTCATTCTTTTAACATCATCAAGGTATAACGCCGTATTTATGTGGGATTATTCGGACGACCCCAAAAAAGAAACTTCAAACATTTATTTTATGCTGAATTCAAAAAATGTTAATCAGGTTTTTGAACTTTTAATGGAAAATTCAAAGAAAGATTTTGCCGAAAAATTTTATTCATTTAAGCCGGAGCGCCGTGAAAACGAGCTTTTGAATGCTTGTATTGCAAACATTTTAAAAAACTTCAATGAAGCAGCAAGTGAAAATGAATTTAAAGATTTAGCACTTTCTTTTGAACCGAAGGATGATACACAGCAATTAAAAGATAAAATCCGCCATACAAGCCATGAAATCAGAAACCAGCTTAGCGTTTTAGATATTTATTCAAAGATTTTAGAAAAAAAATTCCAGGATGATAAAACTTCATCCTTAATCAGAAAATCAATCTCTTTAATTGCAATGGAATTGAATGAATTAAAGCAATTTGAAAATTTGAACTTAAAAGAAATGCTTGTTGAAGATGTCATTCCGCATTCTGTTGAGATGTTTGAAGAGATTGTAAAACAAAATAATAACAAGATTATTTTTATAAACTCAGTCCTTCAAAACGACAAAAGAAAAGTTATGATTGATGAAGGGAAATTTTTATCCGTTTTAAACAACGTGATAAAAAATGCAAACCAATTTACAACAGATGATGAGATTATAGTTGAGCTTTCAAAGGATGATTCAAACGCAAAAATTTCAATTCAAAACCACGGAGAGCCGATTGATGAAACAACAAAAAACAAAATCTTTAAAGACGGCTTCACGACAAGAAAAGAAGGCTTTGGAATAGGCCTTAGCGTTTGCAGAAAATATTTGGCAGAGCAACTCGGAACAATTGAGCTTACGGCATCTGACGTTGAAAAAACGGAGTTTTTAATCAAACTGCCATTGATTGATATTGTTTAAGAATTATCCTGAAGAATTATATTTTAAAAGTTTAAAAATTGAATACAGGCTAAAGATTTTGACAAAGCATTTCAACTAACGAAAGGAGGTTAAAATGTTAGTTGAAATCAACGAAGAAGAGCTAATGCTTTTAATTGCACTAGCTCTAACACTCAAAGCTCTATTTACTTAGGGCTGCAGGTGTGGGTGTTCTCGTCACCCATGCCTGTATTCATATTTTAACCCATTTCTGTACTTTTTCAACCCATGCCTGCAAAGCAAACCAAAGCTTCTTATTTTGCATCATTTACATTTGTGCTCAAAGAAATTCTCTTATCATCAGGGTTGAATTTCAAAATCACAGTGTCAATCACATCGCCCACATCCAAGATTGTACCGTGCTCGTTTTGATACTGCACAAGCTCATTTTGAGGTAAAAGCGCTTCAACACAAGGGTAAACTTCAACAAATGCGCCAAAGTGTTTAATTCTTGTAATTTTACCTTTAACAAGAGCTCCTTCCTGGATTTTGCCTTTTGCTTCAATCCAAGGATCGGGTTCTAAGTTTTTAAGGCTCAAAGAAACTCTTTGTTTGTCAAAATCAATGCCTATAATTTCAACATTTATCTTTTCACCCACTTTTAAAATATCGTTCGGGTGGTCCACCCATCTCCAGCTGATTTGAGACAACGGTAAAAGCCCATCTACACCGCCAATGTCGATAAATGCACCAAAGTCTGCAATTCTAACAACTTCACCTTTTACAACTTGTCCAACTTCAAGCTGGCCGAATACATCTTTTTTAATATCTTCAAGATTATCCGCATAAACTTTTCTGTTTGAGAGGATAAAATTGTTTTGCGAAACATCAATACTTAAAATTTTAAGTTCAATTGTCTGCCCAACAATATTTTCAATTTCTTTTGCCCTTAAATGAGATGAAGGAACAAAGCCTCTAACGCCCATAACTTCAACAAGAACACCGCCTTTAACCGTTTGAATAACCGTGCCTTCAATAACTTTGTCTTCAGCCTTAATTTCTTCAAGCTGTTTCCAGTTGTATGCGCTTGCAACTTTTTTGTACGAAACGGTGAAGCGTCCGTCTTCATCTTCTTCTTTGATGATTAAAAATTCATATTCTTCATCTTTTTTAAGAATATCTTCAACATTATCTTCCTTGTTCAGCTTTGCTTCGCGCTCCGGGCAAATTGCACTTGTTTTTGCGCCGATATCAACAATTGCGCCCTCTGAATCATAGCCACAAATTGCTCCTTTAACTAAATCGCCCTTTTGAAATTTGTACTCATACTGACCTAAAAGCTGCTCATATTCAGCATCGCTTAACTCTTTAGACAACATTAAAAAGATACTCCTTTTTTATCAAACCTAAACTTTTAAACTATTATAACA
>CANSKM010000163.1 GCA_947647475.1 uncultured bacterium | reverse complement strand
CGCTTCTGGAGTGCGTTGTGTGTGCGCATAAGCTTTCTGAAATTCTTGCCCAAAGAAACCTTGATGCGCCAAAAAGCTTTGATGGCAGCGTGAAATCAATCTTGGAGCTTTATGACGCCGATGTTTTAAATGATATCATTGAAACCGGCATTTTAAGGCGTATGCTTAAAAAGGCGATGTGGGAAAACGCCGGAATTGTGCGTACGGAAGAGGGGCTTCAAAATGCGCTTCGCGTGCTGGATGATATTGAGCTTATTACAAGAGGGGCAAGGGTTTATGCTTCAAAAGAAGGGTATGAACTTAGAAATTCTTTAATTACTGCAAAATTAATCGCAGAAGCTGCCTTGAATCGCAAAAATTCTATCGGTGCGCACTTTAGGGAGGATTCAAGCGAAAATGCAGCGCAGGTTTTGGCTCAAAACAACAGCCGGATATCAGGCTTAAATACGGAATTTTCAAAAATATAAAATAAAAAGAGAGCGGGGATAAAAAATGGCTAAGTTTTTATTGAATGATTTTATGATAAAAGACCATATTGTTGCGGCACTGAAGGAAGATGTCGGATATGGCGATATTTCGACCGATTTTATCTGCGCTGATATTAATAAAAATAAAAGGTTTGAAATCTTTTTAAGAACCCGCGAAGAGGGGATTTTGTGCGGATGTGATCCGTTTCGTCTTGTGTTTGAAATTTTAGCAAAAGATGATGTTAAAATTGAATTTTTCAAAGAAGACGGGGATAAAATTACCCCAAATGAGCCTGTGGCAAAGATTGTCGGATATCCAAGATATGTTTTAACGGGCGAAAGACTTGCGCTTAATTACATTCAAAGAATGTCAGGGATTGCAACTTTTACCAAAAAATTTCAGGATGTCGCAGAGCCTTACGGCGCAAGAGTTGTGGATACAAGAAAAAATACTCCGAATTTCAGGCTGTTTGAAAAATATGCCGTGAAAGTGGGTGGCGGGCATCTTCACAGGTTTAACCTTTGTGATTGTGTTATGCTGAAAGACAACCATATCGCGCTTATGGGTGGTTCAATCGAAGAGGCTGTAAAAAAGGTTCGTGCAAATATTTCTCACGCGCATAAAATTGAAGTTGAATGCGACACCATTGAACAGGTTCAAAAATGCTTAAATGCGGGCGCAGACATTATTATGCTTGATAATATGACGATTGATATGATAAATGAGGCGGTAAAATTGATTAATAAACGCGCCATCATTGAAGTTAGCGGCAACGTGAACCTGAAAAACCTTGAAGACATTGCAAAAACAGGTGTTGATATAATCTCAACAAGCGCCATCGTTGCAAAAGCCCCAACCCTGGATCTTGGGTTTGATTATATTGGCTAAATTCTCTTAATACTTGAAAATGCCGCATATAACAGCCTTTTTGCTGGTTTATTTATCTATCAAATCTTTTAATTTATATGCTGCGGTTAAAAGCGGGTCAATTGTAGATGAAAATGCCGGAGAATAGGTTAAATCCAGGTGTAAAAATTCGCTCACGGTAAGGTTTGCCCTCAGGGCCGATGTTATTGTATAAATTCTTTTGTCCGCATCGCCCGCGCCCACTGCCTGTGCGCCCAAAAGCTCGCCCGTTCTTTTGTCTGCAACAACTTTTATTGTGATGTTGTTTGAACCCGGCATATAGCCTGCCTTGTCTCTTTTTGTAATTGTGGCTGAAATCGGCTCTATGTTGCTATATTGAGCATATCTTTTTGCGGCACTTTCCGTGAGGCCTGTTGTGGACATTGAAAAATTGAAATATTTTGTAACGGCCGAGCCTAAAATTCCTTCAAATGCCTCATAAACCCCGTTTTCATCAGTGTTTACGTTAATTCCCACAACGCGTCCCTGTTTGTTTGCAATGGTTCCAAGGGCAGCATAAAGCGGTTTTCTTGTAATCAGGCAGTTTTCCTCTGTGCAATCGCCCGCAGCCCAGATGTGGTCTATATTTGTACGCATTCTGTTATCAACTTTTATGGCACCCGTTATGCCGATTTCAACCCCTGCTTCTCTTGCAAGCTCTACATTTGGGACAACACCTGCTGCTATAACGCAAAAATCTGCGTGTAAAATTTTACCGTTTTTTGTAACGGCACCCTCAAATTCATCTTTGCCCAAAAATTCGACAATTTCATCCTCCATAATGAAATGCACCTGTTTTCCGTCCTTTTGGGTAATGTGCTCCCGAATGATGGCGCTGATTTCGGGGTCAAACTGGGTCATAATTTCTTTGTTCCGCTCTACAATTGTGACATTGAGCCCGTTTTTTACAAACCCTTCCAAAAGTTCAATCGCAATATACCCTCCGCCAAGCAATATCACGCTTTTAGACTGGTTCATCTTTTCCTTAATTTTTATCCCGTCGTCCAACACTTTTAGGGTAAAAATGTTTTTCAAATTTACATTCTTAATCTTTGGAATATAGGGTGTTGAACCTATGCAGAGCACAAGCTCATCGTAATTTACTTTTTTGGTTTCATCCTCTGTGTTAAAAATTACAGCCTTTTCTTCCGGCAAAATCTTTGTACACTTGTGATTTAGGAAAATATCAATTCCCTGTTTTTGAAAATCCTCAGGTTTTCTTATGATTAAATTCTCGGCTGTTGGCACGGAACCTTCGATATAATATGGCATTCCGCAGGCAGAATATGACACCATATTTTCCATCGTGTAAAGTTCAATTTTATGATTAGGGTTTACCCTTTTGGCCTTCGCTGCGGTCTTTGGCCCTGCTGCGCAGCCGCCTACAATAACAATTTTTTTCATGGTATATTCAAACATATCAAAGGAGGATGTGCTTTGCATTTGACAGGCGGGCAGTTTAAAGGAAGAATAGTTTCCACCCCAAGTGGCGGAGGGTGTGGGGAATCTGCGCGCTCTGTAAAACCGACGCTTTCAAAGGTGCGCGAGAGCGTTTTTAACATTTTATCTTCGCATTTTTTGTCTCTTGCAGCAGAGGATTTAGACCCCGGCAATGTTTTTTCAAACCTTTCTTTTTTGGATATGTTTACAGGCTCCGGGATTATGGCACTTGAAGCGTATTCAAGAGGTTTTCAGGATGTTTTTGCAATTGAAAAATGCCCGAAAACATTTTCCTTAACTAAAAAAACATTTTCGGATTTTAAGGCAGATATTACCCTTGTTAAAGCTGATGCCATAAAGGCTGTGTCAAAATTAAGCGAATTTGATGTAATCTATATTGACCCGCCTTGGGATTTTGAATATGAACCGATTCTGGAGGTTGCATACAAAAGGCTTAAAAAGGGCGGCATTATGGTTGTTGAATCGGATGTGAAAAATTCAAAAGCCAAGACTGGCGCTTTGGGGTATAAAAAAGGGGCAAACCAAAGCTGCCAAATTTTTGGCACAAAAGTTTTACCCTTCAAAGAAAAGATTTATGGTCGTTGCAAGTTAGATTTTTATACAAAATAACCCTTTAAAATGCGCACAATAAATGCTTTTTTGAGTTATGAATCTGTTTCAATTTCCTTATCGGCAGAGGTTTCATAAAAAATGCTCATCCCCTTTGCCGTGTGTTTTGGAAATTTATCCTTCATCTCGTCAATTTCTTCTTCAATTCCAAAGGCTGCAATTTCTTCATTTGTAACCCTGCCGTCGCCGTTTTTGTCAATTTCTGAGAAATTATTCAAAACCGTTTCTAAAAGCGTGGTTGAAGAACCGTAAGATGTGTAGCAAAGTTCGCAAAGTTGTTGATATGTAAGGCCGCCTGAGGACATATTGTTTGTATAGGCTTGAAGCTCGTCTTTTGAAATTATGCCGTCACCGTCTTTGTCAATTTTTCCGAAATTTGTTGAAAGATAGTTTGTAAATGCGTAATTTAGCTGGCTTTTATCTACATCTTTAGACGGGTTTGTTATGTTTTCAAGGGTGAGGCCCTTGCCGTCAACTCCTGTCATTAAATATGCATAGTTGCTCACTAAGCCGTTAATTGCCTGTGTAAAAAGTGAGGCTCCGTTTAATCTGTTTGACATTTTTAAAATTCCTAAAATCTAACCTAAATTCAGTTTAATGATTATTTCAAAAAAGCAA
>CANSKM010000162.1 GCA_947647475.1 uncultured bacterium | reverse complement strand
TTACAATTGTATTAGTTAACAAAACCGCCTGCCGCGCGTCCTGCCGCATCCCTCAAAAGTGCGCGCAAGCTGCATATAAGGATTAGGAGAAAAAATTGTCCGGCTCAAGATTAACCTTGTTTATTTTTATAGCATTTGCACTAGGTGTGATTTTTGGCTGGCTTGCCCCTGAATATGCAGTAAAAATGCAGCCTTTGGCGGATGTGTTTTTAAGAATGGTAAAGATGATAATCGCCCCGTTAATCTTTGCAACGCTCGTTGTGGGGATTGCAGGCCATGGTGACGTCAAACACCTCGGTAAAATCGGCCTTAAAACCATTATTTATTTTGAAATCGTGACTACACTTGCCCTTGTTTTGGGACTTGTTATGGCAAATGTTTTTAAGCCCGGAATCGGCTTCAGCATTGACATTAACACAATTTCAATGGCCGCCGTTGAAAAAATGCAAAATATTGAGCTTGATCATTCTTTTTCGCACATGGTTGTAAACCTTGTCCCCACAAGCGTTTTCAAGGCAATGGCCGAAGGAAATTTGCTTCAAATTGTTGTTTTTGCGATATTTTTTGCCCTTGCAATTTGCGCAATAGGTCAAAAGGCGCGCCCTGTCTTGGATTTTTTACAGAGCACGTGTGAAATTATGTTTAAATTCACCGAATTTGTTATGTTTTTTGCGCCAATAGGCGTTTTTGGGGCAATCGCAGCCACAGTGGGACATAACGGGACAGGCATTCTTGCAAGCTACGCAAAGCTTATCGGCGTTACTTACCTCTCTTTGGCCCTGTTTGTAATCATTGTACTTGCCGTTGTGTGCAAAATTATTAAGGTGCCTTTCCGCGGGCTTATTAAAGCCTTGAAAGAGCCTGCTCTGCTTGCTTTTACGACGGCAACATCTGAGGCTGCCCTTCCAAAGGCAATGGATGTTATGGAAAAATTTGGCGTGCCAAAAAACATCGTAAGCTTTGTGATGCCAACGGGTTACACGTTTAATTTAGACGGTTCCACGCTCTATTTGGCGCTTACAACCCTTTTTTGCGCGCAAATTGCAGGAATTCACCTCCCAATCGAGCAGCAGGTTTTAATTATGTTAACCCTGATGCTTACATCCAAGGGGATTGCCGGCGTTCCAAGGGTTTCTCTTGTGGTCCTCACGGGCACTTTGTCAAGTTTTGGCTTACCTGTTGTCGGTGTTGCGATTTTGCTTGGAATAGACCAAATTCTTGATATGGGAAGGACTACGGTGAATTTAATCGGCAATTGCGTTGCAACGACTGTTGTTGCAAGGTGGGAAGATGCCTTTGATTATGAAAAAATGGAAAAATACATAAACGACAGCAAAAGGAAGAAAAAGCCCATTTTGCCGCACATTATTACAAAAGAACATTCAAAAGACTCTAAAGATAGAGAATTAGAGCGGGTTTAGGGATTGTTTTTCTTTTTCCTTGCGGCATTTCTGTTTGCGGAATATTGCCTTTTTGTGTAAAATTCGGCAAGCTCTTCAAGGTATAGAACCGGGTCTCTGCCTTTGGATTTTTCAAACTCCATAAGGGTTTTCAGCGTAAAATGCGAAATATCAAACTTAACAAGCTTTTGAAGTTTTTTCATAAGTTCGATTTGATTATAAGAATATAATCTGTGCCCGTTTTTGTTTCTTTTGACGCATATTAAACCGCTTTTGTCAAAACTTTGTGCAGTTCCTTGAGAAGAAAACCCAAAAATTTCCATAATATCTTTTGTTGCAAAAATGGGCTCATCGGGCATCTTTGCTGAATTTTCATATTTCAATTTTAATGCTTTATTCATATAAAGCCATTATTAATAACAACGTTAATGTTAACAATAGCCAATATTAATAAACGTTAATTTATATTGATGTTATATTGAAAAATTCCCATATATAATGTATAATATAAACGTGGCCGACCCCCAAACTTCGGCCACAACTTTGACCTTAACAAAAGTAAACCTGATCTTATACAGATTCTTGCATAAAGGTTTGCTTTTGCTGAAATACCCCCGCAGGATACTCCTTTGGGGGATTATTTTTTCCCTTGTGCGGTTTAAAAAACAAATATTATGAAAATTACATTTTTTGACACCCTTCCGCACGAAGAGATTTTTTTAAGAAAACATATTGCAAAAAATTTCAGCGAAAGCCTTGAAGCGCAATATATTTCAACAAGCCTGCACCCTGCTATGCAGATAGAGGAAGACTTTTTAGACTCCGACATTGTCTCTGTCTTTACGCCATCCCTTTTAAACAGGGAAGTTTTAAGTAAATTTACAAACTTAAAGTTCATTCTTTTAAGAAGCGTCGGGTTTTCAAACGTTGATATAGGATATACAAACGAAAACGGCATACACGTTTTCAATTGCCCAAATTACGGCGATTACACGGTTGCAGAATATGTTTTTGCAAGCCTTTTGGCATTGATTCGAAAAATTCCCCAATCAAACAACGCCCTTAGAATGGGAAACATCCTTTTGGATAAATATATGGGGGTTGAGCTTTTTTCAAAGACAATGGGTGTAATCGGCACGGGGGCAATAGGTTCCAAGGTTGTAAAGATTGCAAAAGGTTTTTCTATGGATGTTATAGCCTATGACATTGCAAAAAACACGGATGCAGAGTATGTTTCACTTGATGAACTTTGCCAAAGAGCAGATATTATAAGTATAAACGCACCATTAACACCCGAAACCCTTAAAATGTTTGACAGAAACAGAATTAATTCCTTAAAAAAAGGTGTAATCATTGTAAACACGGCGCGCGGGGAGATTATCGACACATTTGCGCTTTATGACGCCATTTTAGACAGACGGATAGCTTATGCCGCCTTAGATGTTATGGAATGTGAAGATATATTATGGCAAAAACCTTCGCAAGCATCCGGTTTTGACGGCATAAAAGATGCATGTCTTAAAAATTTTCTTGTTGCAAACCGCCTTTTAAAAATGGACAATGTGCTTATAACTCCGCACACAGCCTATGATACAAAGGAAGCAACAAAAAGAATTTTAGAGATAACTTTAGAAAATATAAATTCTTGTTTAAATTTTGACTCTGGCGCTAAAAATCAGGTTTTGATATAATATTTTCTATGAACATAGAAAAATATATTGAGCACACGCTTTTAAAGCCGGGTGCAACGGATGAAGACATTAAAAAACTTATCGATGAAGCGTTTGAGTACAAATTTTTCGGAGTTTGCATAAACCCGAATTTTGTAAAGGTCGCAAGAAAATACATCGACGAGAAAAAGGCCGCAGGAGCGAATCATGACGTTAAATTGGTCACGGTTGTAAACTTTCCTTTGGGCACAAACAGTATCGACACAACGCTTGTGCAGGTCCACGAGGCCATAAACGAAGGTGCGGACGAGATTGACACGGTTGTAAATATTTCTGCAATAAAAATGGGGGATTACAAAACCGTATCCGATGAAATCAAGACCATTAAAGGCGTTTGCGGAAAGCACAACCTGAAAGTGATTTTAGAAGTGGACCTTTTAACCAGAGATGAAATCAAAAAAGCTTGCCTGAATTGCATCACAGCGGGGGCAGACTTTGTTAAAACATCCACGGGCTTTTTGAAAAACGGACTTGGCGCAACAACGGAAAACATAAGGCTTATGGCGGACACCGTTGCAAGAAGAGGCCTTGGCGTAAAGGCTTCAGGCGGAATAAGAACAAGAGTTCAGGCCATTGATTTAATTCAGGCAGGGGCAGACAGGCTCGGCACAAGCTCCGGCGTGGCCATTGTGAAATATTAAGCCGGTATCAAATGTTTGGCCGTCTGCATCAGGCCGCTTTTAAAATGTTAAGATATTTAAAGAAGCTTTAATTACTTGGTTTTAAAGCTTAAAATGTGAGGAAAAATGGATAAAATAACGATAAGATCAGACAGAGACACAGATTACACCTTTATGTACAAAGGGGAAGAGACAACATTGAAGGCAGGAAGTATCATAAGCATTGCAAACGGGCTGAACGATGTTGTTTTGCCGACTGTTGCGATGAAAATTATGAACAACCTTATTGTTATAAAGGAAGATGTTAAAAAAT
>CANSKM010000161.1 GCA_947647475.1 uncultured bacterium | reverse complement strand
GGCCAAAAGCCTTGGCAGACCCTATAAAAGCCAAAGGGTGCAAATTTGATTATGAAGCTTTGTATCAAAATTTTTCAAACATTTTAGAAAAAAGAGAGATAGATTATTCTAAAAAACCTGTCTGTGCCATACTTTTTGGCAGCGCAAAAAATATGGATGAAATTAATAAAATTTTAAAACTTGATATGAAAAGTTTTGTAAAGGATTGATTTAAGTGTATAAATTACACAGGGGCGCTATCTTTGGCATTGTGAAATAATTTATAAGTATTATATTTGTATCTCAATATTTTCATGCCCTAAATTTTTTGATAGAATATAAAAAATACACAAATGGAGGAAAGATAAGGGTGAAATTCCCTCGCTGGTCCGCAGCCGTATAGCCGGAATGCTCCAATTGCAGTGATTTTAATTGTATTACTACCTCGAGACAGGAATTTAAGCTTTTACCAGCCATTTTTCTGCCTTTTTAAGAGAAAAAGGAGCCAGAATGAAAGAATTAAGGGAAGAGAGAGTTGTAAGCATTGATGCTTCAAAGCTTACGGGGTTTAGCGAGCAATCTTGCGCCACAAAGCCTATCAGTACTGAGTTTGCGCCAAACCCAAAGGTTGTTGGCCTTACAAGCAAGGCGCTTTTAAAGAATGTTAAAATTATTAAAAAAGACGGCACAAAAGAAGAATACGACGTTAGAAAAGTTGTAAACGCCGTTAAAAAATCTGCCGCAAGAATGCTTGTGGAATTTACTGATAAAGAGCTTGAAGACATTTCAAACTATGTTGATACAAGTGTTTTAAAGATGCACACTCAGGAGATTGAAATCTTTAAAATGCATTGTGTGGTTGAAAATGCGCTTGAAGTCTTAAATCCGAAGGTTGCAAAAAGTTATAGAAACTATCGAAATTATAAAATCGATTTTGTTGATATGCTTGATAAAGTGTATCAGGAAAGCCAAAAGATAATGTATATCGGTGATAAGGAAAATTCAAACGCCGATTCTGCGCTTGTTTCAACCAAACGCTCCTTAATTTTTAACCAGCTGAATAAAGAATTGTATAAAAAATTCTTCCTGACAGTGCCCGAGCTTCAGGCTATAAGGGACGGATACATCTATATTCACGATATGTCCGCAAGGCGCGATACGATGAATTGCTGCCTTTTCGATGTGGCGTCCGTGCTTAAGGGCGGCTTTGAAATGGGAAACCTTTGGTACAATGAGCCAAAGACCCTTGAAGTTGCGTTTGATGTCATAGGGGACATCGTTATGGCCGCTGCAAGCCAGCAATACGGCGGTTTTACGGTTCCTGAGACCGATAAGATTTTAGCGCCTTATGCTGAAAAAACTTATGAAAAGAAATATCAAAAATATATTGATTTGGGGATTGACCCGAAACGCGCAGAAGAAGAAGCCATGAAGGATGTTGAAAAAGATTTTCACGACGGCTTCCAGGGTTGGGAATATAAATTTAACACGGTAGCGTCTTCCCGCGGGGATTACCCCTTTATTACAATGACGATGGGCCTTGGCACAGGCAAGTTTGAAAAAATGGCATCAAAAATGATGCTTGATGTTCGCCGCGAAGGCCAGGGCAAAAAAGAAAACAAAAAGCCCGTATTGTTCCCAAAAATTGTCTTTTTATATGATGAAGAACTTCACGGCAAAGGGGGAGAGCTTCGAGACCTTTTTGATGCGGGTGTTGAGTGTTCAAAATCTGCAATGTACCCGGATTGGCTTTCTTTAACGGGCGAAGGCTATGTTGCTTCGATGTATAAAAAATATAAAAGAGTGATTTCGCCGATGGGTTGTCGTGCGTTTCTTTCTCCCTGGTATGAAAGAGGCGGAATGAACCCGGAAGATGCGGATGACAAGCCTGTTTTTGTGGGCAGGTTCAATATTGGCGCTATAAGCCTGCATCTGCCGATGATTTATGCTAAGGCAAAAAAAGAAGGCAAAGATTTTTATGAAATTTTGGATTATTACCTTGAAATGATTAGGCAAATCCACATCAGAACCTACGATTATTTGGGCGAAATGCGCGCATCGATTAACCCGCTTGCTTTCTGTGAAGGCGGTTTCTATGGCGGCCACCTTGGAATTCACGATAAAATTAAGCCTCTTTTAAAATCTGCAACAGCATCCTTTGGAATTACCGCTCTGAATGAGCTTCAGGAAATCCATAACCAAAAATCGCTTGTTGAAGACGGCGCCTTTGCCTTAGAGGTTATGGAATATATAAATAAAAAAATTACAGAATTTAAAGAAAAAGACGGAAACCTTTACGCTATCTATGGGACACCGGCTGAAAACCTCTGTGGGCTTCAAATTCAGCAGTTTAGAAAAAAATACGGCAAAGTAAATAAAGTGTCTGACAGAGGGTATGTTTCAAATTCTTTCCACTGCCATGTGGCAGAAAACATTGGCCCGATTGAAAAACAGGATCTTGAAAAAAGATTTTGGGATCTTTTAAACGGCGGGAAAATTCAATATGTGAAATACCCTGTATCATACAATACAAAAGCAATTGAGACCCTTGTGACGCGCGCTATGGATATGGGCTTTTATGAAGGTGTGAACCTTTCTTTAGCGTATTGTGATGATTGCGGCCACAAAGAGCTTGAAATGGATGTTTGCCCGAAATGCGGAAGCAAAAACCTGACCAAAATCGACAGAATGAACGGCTATTTGTCTTATTCAAGGGTAAAGGGCGACACGCGATTAAACGAAGCAAAAATGGAAGAAATTAAAGACCGCGTTTCGATGTAGAATATTGCAAAGCAAGGACTATGCTGCGTTTTGGCGCTCTTTAGCATAGTCTTTGCAAAGTAATTTTGGAGCAAAAATGAATTATCATAATATTACAAAAGAAGACATGTTAAACGGGGATGGAATTCGCGTTGTGCTCTGGGTTTCAGGGTGTGAAAACAGATGCAAAGGCTGTCAAAACCAAATTACCTGGGATAAAGATGGGGGGCTTCCCTTTGATAAAGCTGCAGAGGATGAACTTTTTGAGGCTTTAAACCAACCTTTTATCGATGGCATAACGTTTTCAGGCGGAGATCCTATGATGCCATACAACAGGGATGAGGTTTTGAGGCTTATTCAAAAATGTCATAGCGAGTTTTCGAAAAAGACAATCTGGCTCTATACAGGGCTTCTTTGGGATGAAATCAAGGATATAAAAGGGCTTGAACTTGTTGATGTTGTTGCAGAGGGCAGGTTTGTTGAAACACTCAAAGATAACAACTTGAAATGGGTCGGAAGTTCAAACCAGCGTGTGATTGATGTCAAAAAAACTCTTGAAACAGGCTCAATTACTCTTCATTGCTAGATTTACCGTAAGCTCAAATTTAAAGATGCCATATTTCAAGCTGATCAGCTAAAATTTAAAGCGCCCGTTTTAAATTTTCGGGCGCTTTTTATATAAAATGCTTATTTTATTTCAGTTGTGAATCTTATCAAAGAAGGCTTAAAGGCAGAATGTTTCAAGCCTGAAAATCCTTTAATAGGGCTTCTATCCCCTGATTCCCACTATCATTGAGGATGTCCTTATGTTTGAATCGTCTTTTTCAATATACCCTTGCTCTATCATAAAATTTTCCATTGTTTTTTCTGATAAAGCCTCTTTTGCCCTCCAGTTCAAGTGCATATTTTCAGGGCTATCGTCTGCATAAACTTCCATACAGGCATCCAAAACCTTTTGAAGCAGCCGGTCTTCGTGTTTTCCCATAAAATTTGATGCCAAATCTTTTGCAAGAAAATGATGTCCGCTGACACTTGCATACTGGTCTATAACACTTACAATGTCATAAGAATTCAGGCTTCCGTTCAAAAGAATGTCATCAACCGTCTTGCCGTTTGCGCCAAAACCTTTCATTGCATTGTAAAGGTCGGTTGCATAATCTTTAGCCGCTTCTTCGCTTATGGCAGGCGCGTTTTTTGATGTGCCGCTTAATTTTCCGGAATTATTTGTCTTGTCTGTTTCAAAAAGATTCTCGGTTTTGCCTGCAGCGCCCGCTTTTGCTATTTGTGCAGCACCTTTTGTAATAACTCCTGCTGCAATTTCGGGG
>CANSKM010000160.1 GCA_947647475.1 uncultured bacterium | reverse complement strand
GGTATATGCTGTGCCGAAGAAAAACACAAAAGACTTTATGCTTTTTAGCATTTTGGGGGTAATAATCCTCGCGCTTCCTTTTATACCTTTAATTTCAAGTATTCTTTTTAAAAACGGATATTTTAGCCAATGGTGGGCGCCTTTTAATTTTTCAAGAACTTTGTTTATTTTTACGGACATTTTCTCTCCCGTTTTATATGATACATTCCACGTTTACAATACATTCTCCGATGCCTTTTATAAAAACGGGGTGATTAACATCGGATATCTTGTTTTTGCAATAATCCCCACTGTGCTTGGCATTATCTGCTTTATAAACGGAGTTTTAAACCCGAAAAGAACGCAAGGCTATATGCTCTCTGTTATTATTTGCACGGTTTTAACCGTTTTAATTGCAGCGATGGCAGGAAAAATTGTTTTTGTAACAAAATATATAATTGAAATCCTCCCGCTTGTGATTTTGCTTGCGGCAGACGGTTTTTGTGCCTTTAAATCAAAAGCGTTTAAAATTTCAATTGCAACAATTTTTATCGTTTTAAACCTCTTCTTCTTTGCTGTTTCAAAAACATCTGCAGTAAAACTTGTAAGAGAAGAAGGACAAAGGCTTCCTGTTGTTGCAATGCAGAATATGGGCTTAAAAAAAAACGACAAAATTATGTTTCTATACTACCCAAAAGAGTGGTATTTTAGGTATGTAGATTTTGAAAACCCCGATAACACGCCCTATAAAACGGCTCTAAGTATTACAAAATATGATTATTCTTATTTTCTGGCTGAAGGCCTTCCGCACAGCGGGCCAACCTATGATGTCAGGGGCAAGGGGCTTTTGAAACCGGTTTTTCAATCGGATGAGAATGAATTTTTGGATTATCTGCTAAATGTATATATATTTAAGAAATTGAAAAACGGCGACAAACTCTTTCTCGTTGATTTAACATCCGTGAGCTTTTTCCCGATGAGTATTATTAACCAAATTGCAAACGATGAAAATCCTTCAAACTATAACAATGCGCCTTTGTTATATCTTGTAATGTCTTATGTAAAGAATTTTACGCTTGAAAAGGCTAAAAGAGAGCTTGTTTACGGTGGATATTACAATACAGGCTCCTGGCGGATTTATGTATTTGAAAAAGGTGCTTAGCAAAGATATTTAAAAAAGCCTGAATCTCAATTGTTTCAGGCTTTACTATATTTTGATATATGGAAAATAAGCGAAAGATATTTACATAAGAAGACTGTTGCGAAGCACTTTGCTTTTAATTCTCATAAAGTTCAAGATGTGCAACAGACCGCCCTGTCTTCGTTGTAAATATCTGTAGCGATTTAACAACTAAAACCGGCTGCTATTTATCTTCGCTTCTTATGATTTTATCGATAAGGCCATATTCAAGCGCTTCTTCTGCTGTCATAAAGTTGTCACGCTCCGTGTCTTTTTTAATTCTGTCAACCTTTTGGCCGGTGTGTTCTGCTAAAAGTTCATTCAACATTTTCTTCATACGAAGAATTTCTTTAGCTTCAATTTCAATATCCGTTGCCTGGCCCTTGGCGCCGCCTAAAGGCTGGTGAATCATAATTCTTGAATTTGGAAGAGCAAGCCTTTTACCCTTTGTTCCACCTGAAAGCAAAAACGCACCCATAGAAGCCGCATCGCCAAGGCAAATTGTTGAAACATCTGATTTTATAAGCTTCATTGTGTCATAAATTGCCATGCCTGCTGTGATAACGCCGCCCGGAGAATTTATATAAAGCATAATATCTTTATCCGAATTTTCGGAATCCAAAAGCAAAAGCTGCGCTACGATTGAATTTGCAACATCATCATCAATTGCGCTTCCTAAAAATATAATTCTTTCGCGAAGAAGCCTTGAAAAAATATCAAAAGACCTTTCGCCCTTTGAAGATGCTTCAATAACCGTCGGTACATAGCTTAAAATTTGATAAGTGTTCATAAATTTTATCCCTTTTTAAACAATTTTTTTCTTATTATAAACGAAATTCACTTTGTTTTATTAATTTTATTAAATTTTACTACAAAAATACATCAAACTGTTTAATTTTATCTTGTTTGTATTACAATAAGAAACGGCGTGCTTGAAAGAGTACACCGAATATAACCGAGGATGATTAATTAAAAGGAATAAAATATGTACAATGCAGCGATAGTTGGGGCGGGCCCTGCGGGGATTTTTACGGCGCTTGAGCTTGTAAAATTAAAGCCCGATTGGAAAATAATTTTAATCGAAAAAGGAAATAAAATTGAAAAAAGAGCCTGTCTTTTAAGAAACGGCTATAAATCTTGCCCGAGCTGCAAAACCTGTGGTCTTTTGTGCGGGTGGGGCGGTGCCGGCGCATTTTCAGACGGTAAATTAACCCTGACTCCTGAAGTTGGCGGCCATTTGCCCGAGTATATGCCATATAAAGATGTTGAAGATTTAATCAAATATTGTGACGACATTTACCTTGAACACGGCGCAACAGACGTTGTTTACGGGGTGAACAGACACGAGTTTGCAGATATTGAACGCGCAGCATCTTTGGCTGAATTAAAACTTGTACACTCTCCTGTTCGCCACCTTGGAACAGAACGTTCTTTGGATGTTTTAAAGCATATGCAGGATTATTTGGCAGATAAAATCGAGATTGTAAACAATGTTGCGGTTGAAAGCTTAATTGTTGAAAACAATACAATTAAAGGGTTGAACCTTTCAGACGGCAAAACGGTTATGGCGAATTATGTTGTAATTGCTCCGGGCCGCGAAGGAGCTGATTGGCTTACAAAAGAATTTGAGAAAAACAATATTTCAATGATAAATAATGCCGTAGATGTCGGCGTTCGTGTGGAATTGCCGGCTGATGTTATGGAGCCCATAACCTCCCGTCTTTATGAATCAAAATTAATCTATTATTCTCCAACGTTTGGAGATGAAGTCAGGACCTTCTGTATGAACCCGAACGGGGAAGTGGTTTCTGAAAACTATAACGGAATTCAAACCGTAAACGGCCACAGCTATGCAAACAAAAAAACGCCAAACACAAACTTTGCGCTTTTGGTGTCTAAAAAATTCACAGAGCCCTTCAAAGAGCCGATTAAATACGGCCAGCACGTTGCAAGCCTTGCAAATATGCTAGCTGGCGGGGTTCTTGTTCAAAGGTTTGGGGATTTGTTGGACGGCAAGCGCTCTACCCCCCAAAGAATTAAGGAAAGCATAATTAAACCAACCTTAGAATGCGCAACCCCCGGGGATTTGAGCCTTGTTCTTCCCTACAGGCAGCTTTTAAGCATCATTGAAATGCTTTATGCGCTTGATAAAATTGCACCCGGTGTGGCTTCCCGCTATACTCTTCTTTATGGGGTTGAAGTTAAATTCTACTCCGCAAGGGTAAAGCTCACATCCGAGCTTGAAACCGAAGGGGTTAAAAACCTCTTTACAATTGGCGACGGTGCGGGCGTTACAAGAGGTTTGATGCAAGCTTCTGCTTCAGGTGTGTTCTGTGCAAGGGTTATGGCAAACAGATAATCTTTTAACCTGTGCAAATACTTTGCAGTAGACGGCTTAAAGATAATAAAAATATTCAAACACTTGGGGGATTTTACCTTCTCCAAGTGTTTAATTTTATTAAAAAATATTTAGAAATATTATGTTGACATGCCCTTTTAAAACGCTTACGATACTTATATAAGGGGATTTTAACGGGAAGGTTTTTAAAATGGAAATTTGGCATATTTGGGCACTTGTTGGGTTTTTGTTTCTCTTAATCGAGATGATGACTCCGACCACATTTTTCCTCACCCTTGCAGGAGCCTCTTTCTTTGCAGGGATTGCTTCTTATGTTTACCCTGATAGCACGGGAATTCAGGTTGGCGCCTTTGTAATATTTCTGCCGATTTTTTATTTTGCAATCAAACCTTTTATGGATAAAAAAGATAAAGAGCCGCAAGAGACTGGGCTTGAGGCTAAATACATCGGCCAAAGTGCAATTGTATCAAAGATTATAGGAAAACCGGGGACAAACGGAATTGGTGAGATTAAAATTTACGGTGAAGTTTGGCAGGCAAAAAGCTGTGACGGCGCTGAAATTGAGCCGGATACAATGGTGAAGATA
>CANSKM010000159.1 GCA_947647475.1 uncultured bacterium | reverse complement strand
TAGTTAAAGCTTAAAACTAAGTGAAATAAAAAGGTAAAAAGAAATGATACAACAAGAACCCAGATTAAAAGTGGCAGACAATACAGGTGCTAAAGAACTTCTTTGCATCAGAGTAATGGGAAGCTCCAATAAAAAATATGCAGGTGTGGGCGATGTTATTATCGCTGCCGTTAAAAGTGCAAACCCTGCTGGTTCCGGGGCAAACTCAAACGCTGTAAAGAAATCAGAAGTTGTAACTGCGGTTATCGTTAGAACAAAAGCTGACATCAAGAGAAATGACGGATCAGTTATCAGATTTGACGACAACGCTGCCGTTATCATCAACAAAGACGGAAACCCGAAAGGTACCCGTGTATTTGGCCCTGTTGCAAGAGAATTAAGAGACAAAAACTATATGAAGATAGTTTCTCTTGCTCCTGAAGTTATTTAATATAAAAGGAACACATAAAATGTCAAAGACAGAAGAAAAGAAACTACATACAAAAGTTGGTGACAGGGTAATTGTTACCTCCGGACGTGATAAAGGCAAAGTGGGCAACGTTAAAGAAGTTGACACTAAAAAAGGTGAAGTGCTTGTTGAAGGTGTAAACATCGTAACAAAAGCACAAAAAGCAAACCCTATGGCCGGAATTCAGGGCGGACTTGTTAAAAAAGAAGCTTTTATGGATTCAAGCAAAGTTATGGTTTACTGCCCTTCTTGCGAAAAAGCAACAAGAGTAAAACATGACGTAAAAGACGGCAAAAAAATCCGCGTTTGCAAAAAATGCGGCGAATCGTTGGATGTATAATTAAAGAGCATAAGCATTGAAATTTGACAGGCCTGTTTTCAAACGCGAAAACTAAGGGGCAAAATTTCAAAGGCTAGAAAGGTATAAGAAAATGTCAGCTCAAAAAACTACAGATCTTAAAGAAAAATATACAAAAGAGATCAGAAATCAGTTAAAAGAAGAATTCAAACTATCAAATGAAATGCAAATTCCGAGACTTCATAAGATAGTAATTAATATGGGTGTTGGAGAAGCTTCTCACAACTCCAAATTGGCCGAAACAATTGTTGCACAGTTAACAAAAATTGCAGGCCAAAAGGCACTTGTTACAAAGGCTAAAAAATCAATCGCATCATACAAATTAAGAGAAGGTATGCCGGTTGGTTCAATGGTAACCCTTCGTGGCGATAGGATGTATGATTTCTTCCAAAAGCTTGTTTGCGTGGTTCTTCCAAGAATCCGTGACTTTAGAGGCGTATCCGCTAAAAGCTTTGATGGCAGAGGAAACTACACATTCGGTTTAAAAGAACAAGCTTTGTTCCCTGAAATTCACTATGAAGAAGTGGATATCGTTAAGGGTATGAACATTTCAATCATTACAACGGCACCGACCGATGAAATGGCAAAAAGCCTTCTTGCACACTTAGGTATGCCTTTTAAAAAGCATTAATTCAAAGGAGAATAAAGAATAATGGCTAAAAAAGCAATGATAAACAAAGAAGAAAGACGCGAAATGCTTGCAGCAAAGGGTAAATATCCGACTGTAAGACTTCACAACAGATGCTCTATCTGCGGCCGTCCGCACGGGTATCACAGAGATTTCGGTCTTTGCAGAATTCATTTAAGAGAATTCGCACACAGAGGTTTATTGCCGGGCGTTACAAAAGCTTCTTGGTAGTAAATTTTTTGTAAAAGTTTCATATATTTAAAAAGCGCATCTCATTTTTGCCGAGGTGTGCTTTTTATAGTTTTTATTTTCTTAACTAAACTTATAAAAATGTTTGCAAAGAAATCATGTTTTATATATGATTATTCTTGCCTGTAAGTTGTATAGGGCTTTATGTAAATTTTATATAAGCTGATGTGCAAAAGAAAGGCTTAAATATTATTACTAAACTACAAGGCTAAAGCACTTTTTGGTCCTTGCAAGTAGAAAGGAAAATTAAATATGACAGTTACAGATCCTATTGCAGATGCGCTTACAAGAATTAGAAACGCAAACACTGTAAGACATTCAAACGTTGAAATGCCTGCTTCAAAATTAAAAGTTGAACTTGTAAAACTTTTAAAAGAAGAAGGTTTCATTGCAAACTACGAAGTTAAAGAAAAAGACAACTTCAAAGTTATCGATGTTGAATTAAAATATGACAACAACAAACCCGTAATCACAGGTTTAAAAAGAGTTTCAACACCCGGCCTTAGAACTTATTCAAAAGCAAAAAACTTGCCGAGAGTTTTTGACGGGCTTGGCATTGCCGTTGTTTCAACAAGCAAAGGTCTTTTAACAGACAAAGCTGCAAGAAAAGAAAACATCGGCGGCGAAGTTCTTTGCTACGTTTGGTAGTTAAAGAATTTCACGGTTAAAGATATGGGTTAACTCGTTTATGTACCCCAAGGGGCTCTAAACGAAGCGTTCCCGCTTAATACAAAAAGTGCAAGCGCCGTATGTTTCTTTGTCAAGGCTCATCGCCTAGTTAAAATCGCATCGGCTCATGCACGCAAAGCAAAAGGAGAAAAGAAAGATGTCCAGAATTGGAAAATTACCTGTTGAAATCCCTTCAGGGGTTGAAGTTAAGGTAGAAAACAACGTTGTAACGGCAAAGGGCCCGAAAGGCACAGAATCTGTTACAATCAGACCTGAAATCGAAGTAAAGGTTGAAGGCAACCAAATTATTTTAACAAGAATTAACGATGATAGAAAATCAAGATCACTCCACGGTCTTTCAAGAACTTTGGTTCAAAACGTTATCACAGGCGTTAAAGACGGTTTTGAAAAGAAACTTGAAATCCAGGGTGTTGGTTATAGGGCTCAAATGCAAGGCACTGCAATTAACTTGCAATTAGGCTATTCTCATCCTATTTTGGTTGAACCGCCAAAAGGCGTTACAATTGCGGTTGAAGCAAACACAAAAATTACCGTTTCAGGCACAAATAAACAAGCCGTTGGCGATACTGCCGCTTTAATCAGATCTAAACGTGCTCCTGAAGTTTACAAGGGCAAGGGCGTAAGATATGAAGGCGAATATGTAAGACGTAAAGCCGGTAAAGCAGGTAAGAAGTAATAAGTAGTAAAATGAATTGCCCGTATGGGCCGATGATGAAAGTTGCATCAAACAGGCCCGGGTGAAAGGAATAAAAAATGATTAAATTAATTAACAGAAAAGCACAAACAAGAAAAAGACACATAAGAGTAAGAACCAAGATTTCAGGAACTCCTGAATGCCCAAGGTTAGCGGTTTACAGAAGCATTAAGCATATTTATGCGCAATTAATTGACGATGTAAACGGTGTAACTCTTGCTGCTTCATCATCTGATGCCAAAGATTTAAGAGATAAATTGTCTCACGGCGGAAACATTGATGCTGCAAAAATCGTTGGCGAAGACATTGCAAAAAAAGCTCTTGCAAAAAACATTAAAGAGTGTGTTTTTGACAGAGGCGGATTCCTTTTCCACGGAAGAATCCAAGCTTTGGCTGATGCTGCAAGAGAAGCGGGTCTTGATTTCTAATAAAATAAAAACCATATAAAGGCGAAGTTTATTTGTCATGAAGATAAAATAAAAGCCTTGAAAAAATTTAAAAAGCGCTCCTTTCTTTTGATTGGGGCGCTTTTTAAAATGCTTGCAACTTAAAATTTTCCTTATAAAATATCAGTATGGGAAACGTGAGAGCTAGAAGAGTAAAAAATAAAAAGAAAAATAAAAGAGGGAATTTTTTCCTCTATATTTTAATGATGGCAGCATCTGCTGTGCTTGCGGCAATTGCAGCTTTTAACCTTTATTTGGCATCACTGCCTCCAATCAGTAATTTTGAAGATATAAAGCCAAACCCTGTTACGTCAATTTATTCTTCAGACGGTGAAAACATTAAAACATTCACGGTTTTTCGCTTTGAAAAAGTATCGATTAAAGATATTCCAAACAATTTAAAATATGCAATTATTGCAACCGAGGATAAAAATTTCTATCACCACAGAGGTTTTGATACAATCGGTCTTTTAAGGTCTGTCGTTGTAAACTTAAAGGCAGGTTCCGCAAAACAGGGTGCAAGTACTATCACCCAACAGCTTGCAAGAATTTTATTCCTTTCAAACGAGAGAACTTTTGATAGGAAAATTAAAGAATTAA
>CANSKM010000158.1 GCA_947647475.1 uncultured bacterium | reverse complement strand
GGGTGGTGGTGGCGGTTGTGGCTATAATGGTGCTGCTGGTGCCAGTGGGATAACTGATGATAAAGGTGGAATTGGTGGTGTCATAAAGAATGTAATATGGAGCAGCGATAACAATACATACTGCAACGGTGGCGATGGTTCAAAAGATAATGGCGTGGGAGAATCGGGTAAACCTGGTGCGCTGAGGTTGTATTACACCTACCCTGATTTGCAATGTGATTTTCATCTTCCCGCAAACGGCAGCGGGGGCGGGGGCGCAGGCCAGCTTGTTGTGGGCGAAATTGACGTCCAACCGGGCGAAGTCCTCCAATTCGCCATAGGAAACGGCGGAGGCATCCAAAGCATCGCCGGTTCAAACGGAAAAGCAGGCGGAAACACAACAATTTCAAGCGTTACAAGGGGCGTAACCTTAGCCACTGCGCTTGGCGGAATGCCCGGAGGTTATTCAATGGCAGAAACCACCCCTTCATACGGCGGAAGCGCAAGAACAAACGCCGCAGTGGGAAGCGGGCAAAGCCTTTCAGACAACTGGACAGGAGTTTCCTTTGCCGCACAATCGGGCGCAGGAACCCAAGGCCAGCTTGCAAAGCCCGAAACCAACCCCAATAGGACAAATGGCGGCGGCGGGGGTGATTCGCAGAATATAAAAGGAGAAACCTTAACAGGCGGACAAGGCGGAAACAGTGTTAAAAACGGAGCTTCGCCCGACATTAAAAGTTTTGGTGCAGGCGGAGGCGGCGGAGCAGGAAGCCGTGACGAGCACGACACAACTTTCGGCATGGGCGCAGCAGGAGCGGCAGGCTATATCTATTTTGAATATGGCGGCTCAAACGGCGGCGGCGGAACCATGGGTGAAATGAAAACACAAATCATCTCCAACCTTAAAACAGGAACCCAAATCGACATAAACATAGGCGAAGGCGGCGACAGCACAACGGGCGATGGCAACGGCAAAGCAACGAGCATCACCTATAACACAGGAACCGCAAAGACAATCTCCGCCAAGGGCGGGCTTCGCGGGAATGACGGGCTCGTAAAAGACGTGCACGGCGCGCAAAAAGAGCTCCCCTGCGAAGGAAATAATAAATATGCAAACTGTGCAGACCCGCAAACCAAAGGCACTGCAGGAGAAGCGCTCCACGGCGGCATCGGCGGCTTTACAGAAAAACTCTATGAAAACGAGGACGGCACCTGGGCCGCATTCATTAAGGCAAAAGACGGCACAGTCGGCGGCCCAATCCTTGGCGGCTGCGGCGGAAACCTTACAGCCTTAATGGGAAGCATCTTGTGTAACGGCTCTGCTTCAACACCAAACGGCAAGGACGGCGTTTTTGGCGGCGGAGGCGGCGGCGGGGCTGTGATTGATGAGGTTGGCGGCCTTGGAGGACGAGGCGGCAAGGGCATGGTCATCCTTGAATACAAGGCGGTGGGGATATAAATCCTTGAATGAAGAGGGTTTCAAGGGTTAAAATTAACCAAACGATTTAGATGAACAACTTTTCGGGGCGCGTTTGTAACCTTTGCGCCCCGTTTTCTTTAGCAGATTTTGCAAAATTGAAAATTATGAGACCTGCAGGAACTTTTTTACATTTTGCCCACAGCGGAAAAAAGTTGTATCATAATGCATGGAAATCATCCTTAGAGTGTTTTGGCCCACGGGCCCTGACAGAAAAGGAATTCAAATCGTCAAATGTTGCCACTGGCTTAGCTTTTAAAGGTGGCTTAACGCTGAATTAATCACTAATCTTAGCTTTTGCATTTTAAAGTTTATGTTGAAATGCAAAAAACAAACATTGAAAAGCAGTTTGCCTGCATTCCACCGGAGGCTCTGCGCAAAAGCCCCACATACCAAAGGTATTACAGGCTTTGGAGAGCACAAAGGCAGTAAGAGCAGCTCTGTGACGCCAATTCAGGTTACGGCGCCTTGCGGTGCCTCAATTACAGCGGCTGCCCGGGCTCCAACAATGGCAACTGCTACCCGAACAACGTATGGTCAGGCACGGTTCAGAGCGGTACCAACTATTACAGAAGGAATCTGAATAGTGGCTCGTTTAATGAGAATTACAATACCTATACCTATGCCTTTGGTGTGCGCTGTGTCCTGGTTTTGAACAAAGATTTCCGATTTTTAAAACACTATCGAAGCTTATAAAATTTAAGCTTGAAGGCGCTAAAATAATAAATTAAAGGTTTTTGAAGGGCAATTATCTCCCTAAACTCGCCTTGTATAAAGCATTCTAAGGGAATTTAGAACAGCAAGGGCTGAAACACCAACATCCGCAAACACGGCACCCCACATTGAAACCATTCCAAACGCACCAAGCACAAGGAAAAGCGCCTTTATACCAAGAGCAAAAACAATATTTTGCTTCACAATTTGAAGCGTTTTTTTGGAAATTTTCACGGCCATGGCGATTTTTTCAAGGTTATCGTCCATAATTACAACATCGGAAGCCTCAATTGCAGCATCTGAGCCCATTTTGCCCATAGAAATACCAACATCTGCACGGGTTAAAACAGGTGCATCGTTTATGCCATCGCCGATAAAGACAACTGCACCTCCCGCTTTTTGTGCCACAATGAGCCTTTCCAGGATTTCCACTTTGTCATTTGGAAGTAAATTAAAATAAATTTCATCAATATCAAGTGCACGGCGGATTTCACGCGCAGCATTTTCCCTATCGCCTGTTAGCATAACGGTTTTAGCAGGGGCAAAAGGTGAATTTGCAGCCTTTTTAAGATTCAAAAGAGCTTCTTTTGCATTGGCCTTAGGAGTGTCTGAAATTAAGATGCAGCCTGCGTATTCACTGTCAATGGCGACATAAACCACTGTTCCTGCAGCGTTTTCCTTTTTATATTCAATGTTGAACATCTCCATAATTCGCGCATTGCCTGCAATTACGGTTTTTTCAAAAACTTTTGCCACAACGCCAAAGCCCGGATATTCCTTTAAATCTGAAGCAAAGGAAGGGTCCAATGTCCCGCCTAAGGCGCGGTAAGCCGTTTTTACAGACTCTGCAACAGGGTGGGTTGAAAAAATTTCAGCATAGGCAGCAAATTTCAAAAGCTCATCCCGGTCTGCCTTTTGGCCTGCGGGAATTACATCTGTAACGCTGAATTTGCCAAGCGTCAGCGTCCCTGTTTTATCAAAAACAAAGGTTTTGGCCCCAGAGAGCGTTTCAAGCGAGCTGCTTCCTTTAATTAAAATTCCTTTTTTAGAGGCAGCACCAACCCCTGCAAAAAAGCCCAAAGGGATTGATATCACAAGGGCACAAGGGCAAGAGATTACAAGAAAAATCAACGCGCGCTTGAACCAGAGAAGAAAATCACCCAAAAATAGAGGCGGGACAAGGGCAAGGAGGATTGCGGCCGCAACAACCAAAGGAGTATAGATTTTTGCAAATTTGGTGATAAATTTTTCCGCTTTTGCCTTTTTATTTGCCGCATTTTCAACCATATCAAGAATTTTTGTTACGGTTGAATCCTTAAATTCTTTTGTGACCTTGATTTTTAAGACCCCATCGAGGCTGATGCAGCCGCTTACAGCTTCGCGGCCTTCGGCAAGTTCCCTTGGAACACTCTCCCCTGTAAGGTTTGAAGTGTCAATAGAGCTGAAACCTTCGACAACAACGCCATCCAAAGGAATTTTCTCCCCCGGGCAAACAACGATAATTTCACCCGTTTTCACATCCTTTGGAGCTTTCCTTACAATGTTTCCGCCCTCTTCAACGTTTGCAAATTCAGGTTTGATTTTCATCAAATCTGTAATTGATTTTCTCGATTTTTTAACTGCAAACCCGTGAAACACTTCTCCTATCTGATATAGCACCATAACCATAACGGCTTCGGGGTATTCACCGACACCAAAAGCGCCAAATGTGGCAATTGTCATAAGAAAATTTTCATCCAAAAAACGCCGCCCAAAGAGGTTTTTCACCGCATCTTTTACAATATCAAATGCCACAATGGCATAACAAAGAGCGTATTCAAAAAATTTAACAACCCCTGAAAAAGCAGGTTCTGCAAGGTTTTCGGGTTTTAAAACAATAAAGCCTGAGAGCAGAGTAATTGATGTCACTATTCTTAATATCATACGGCTACTATTATGCTCATGCCCGCAGCAGCCATGCTCGCGGC
>CANSKM010000157.1 GCA_947647475.1 uncultured bacterium | reverse complement strand
CCTCCGGAGCTCTACTCAGACAGCGAAATTGAGGAACAGGATTCCATTATAATGGATGTCTTATTATCGGGTATAAAATCTCAAGCTGTATTAAGCACAGAAGAAATAGCCAAAGCTGCAAACTTGTACCCCGGCGTTGTTTTAATGCGCTTAAAAAACAATACGGCTCTGCAAGAAACCCTCGACAGAATACATGGGGCAGATGAAGATGATGAGAATTAACCCGATAAATTTATATATAAAAGCATCTCCTTCTTTTTCAGGCGGCGCCACAACAACAAAAGAAAAACAAGAAGAGATGAAAAAGCGCAGGCAAACTCTTACGGATACATTTAACGGCGCCATAGAAGAGCAAAGGCAAATGCACCTTGACGATGTTGCAAACAAAACAGGACTCAGCATAAATGAAATCAGGGGTGTTTTAAAACGAAACAAAACCATAAGAGACCTTTGGCACCAGGTGAAACCACCAACACCCGAAAGGCTCACAAAAGAAGAGGCCGAAAAAAGAAGGAGTAAAATTGGCGCCGTGCTTTCAGATGCCAAAGCAAACGGTGTAAGACTCACCGTTGACGAAGTTGCTGCACTATCAGGTTTAGAGCGGGGTGCTACGGTTTATCAAATTGAAAGCAGCGACGCTCTGCAATCTTTGTGGTTTTGGGTTAAAACAAAGGATGAAAGCCATTTTACACAAGAAGAAGTTGAAGTGCAAACAAAACAAATAGAAGAACAATTAAAACTTGCAATAGAACAGAAAAAAGCAATTACGATAAACGAAATAGTTGAAGCAACAGGCATAGAATATGGAGTTGTGGAGAATAGAATTAATGCGGATGATGATCTTTCAAAGCTTCGGGATGAAACGCTTGCTTTTGAAGATAAAAATTACAAATATGAAGTATCCGAAATTAAAAAAGTTCTTGAGGAAGCAAAAACAAACGGCCTAAAGGTGACCCAAGTCTATATTTCACAAAAAACAGGAATTCAGATACACACCGTACAAAAAAGAATCTCGCAAAATTCAGAGCTCGACAGATTGTTTGAAAAAGTAAGAGCGCGCGAACATTCTACAAACACAAAAGAAGAAATGGAAGCACAAAACGCACAAATTGCCGCCGTTTTAAATAAGGCAATCGAAGAAGGCCGGAAAATGACCGTGGCAGAAGTCGCAAAACAAATTAAAGGCCTAAAACAAGGTACGGCCGCATCAAGAATGTATAATAACCCGGATTTATACGCCCTTTGGGAGCAGGTAAAATCAGACGATAACACCGTTGCATCAAAAGATGAAATTGAGGAACAAAAGGCAAAAATAGAAACAATTTTAACCGAACTCAAAAGCAGAAACGAAAAAATATCACTTGCACAACTTGCTAAAAAAGTCGGAGGCGGAGCCACAAGAAGAGTGGTGCACACAAGAATTCAAAGCTCTAAAACCCTCTCCAGCCTTTGGCAATCGGTTCAGCCTGTTTCAAATGCCGCATACACAGAAGAAGAAGTAGAAGTTCAAAACGAAATAATAAAGCGCATTTTGGCCCAAAGAATCCATGATAAAACAAAACCTTCAATCAGCCAAATGTCAGAATATCTTGATTTATCAAGAGAAATCGTAAAAAGAAGAATTGAAGCAAACAGCATACTTTCAACCCTTTGGGAAACAAGCCAAAAACCCCAATAAAATTACATCAAAGAACGGGTTTAAAACATAAAATCCGTGCAAGCACACAATTTCTATGCTAAAATCTTTTTATGTACGGATTTGATTTTAAGCTGGACGATTTCCAGGAAGAAGCAATCAAAAATATTCAAGAGGGCAAAAGCGTTGTGGTTTGTGCACCAACGGGTGCCGGAAAAACCTGCATCGCACAAAGCGCCATACATTTAGCGCTTGAAAATAACCAAAGAATTTTCTATACAACCCCCCTAAAAGCCCTTTCAAACCAGAAATTTCACGATTTTTCGCTTCAATACGGTTCAGAGCACGTCGGCCTTTTAACAGGCGACACCACAATAAACCGCGAAGCCCAAATTGTCGTTATGACAACCGAAGTTTTCAGAAATATGCTCTACGGCACAACGTTTGGCAGCCTTAAAGACAACCTGAATAACGTTAAATACGTGGTTTTAGATGAAGTTCACTATATGAACGATGAATCCCGCGGAACGGTTTGGGAAGAGAGCATCATCTATTGCCCCACAAACATCCAGATTATCGCCCTTTCGGCCACCGTGCAAAACTCCCGCCAGCTCACAGACTGGATTAACACTGTTCATTCAAAAACAGAACACATCTATACAGATTTTCGCCCCGTGCCTTTGAGGTTTTTCTATTATGATTCTTCAAAACCCAATACTGTTCTGCCTTTAATGACCCCGGAGGGCGCTCTAAACAGTAAAATTAAACCTGAAAGCAAATATAAATATTTTAATTCCAAAAAAACCATGAAAAACCCTTGCACGGATATTATTTTAGCCCTGCAGGAAAAAAATATGCTCCCTGCGATTTATTTTACGTTTTCAAGGAAAAAATGCGACGAAAACGCCATTAAATGCGCATCTTTAGACCTTTTAACAAAAGAAGAATCACATAAAGCCGCACAAATGGTGGATGATTACATCGCAGAAAACCCGTATTTATATAATAACCCGCATATCGAGCTTGTAAAAAGGGGGATAGCCTCTCACCATGCCGGTTTGCTTCCTGGGTGGAAAAACCTTGTCGAGCGGATGTTCCAAGAAGGCCTCATCAAGGTTGTTTTTGCAACGGAAACCCTTGCTGCGGGGATAAACATGCCCGCAAGAACCACAATCATAAGCTCTATTTCAAAAAGAACGGATGATGGTCACAGAATTTTAACCGCAAACGAATTTTTACAGATGTCAGGCCGTGCGGGAAGGCGCGGAATGGATGAAATCGGCTATGTTGTAATTGTGGGAACGCCTTTCCAAAGCCCTGAAGAAGTGTTTGAACTTGCAACAAGCGGCGCAAACCCCTTGGAGAGCAAGTTTTCACCGAGCTATTCAATGGTCTTAAACCTCCTTCAAAGGTTTTCTTTGGATGAGGCTAAAGAGCTCATATTAAAAACTTTTGGCTATTTTTCATCAACGGATAGAATTTCCCCTCTGAAAGCAGAACTTGACCGTTACAAAGAAAATATGGCCGCAATTAAGGAATTTAAGTGCAAATTCGGCCACGATGCAGGCGCAATGGAAGAGTATTTAAAATATAAAAATCTCTACGTTCAGCACAGGACAACGCTTAAAGCCCTTCGCCGCCAGGCAAAAAACCCCAATGCGCCCGAGGTTATTGAATTTGCAAGGAAAACAAAAGAGCTTTTGCATAAAATGCAAAGCTTTGGCTGCGACAGGTGCAAAATCTATAAAAAACACAGAAAAGAACTTGAACTTTTTGAAAGATATCAAAAGAAGGCAAAAAAACTTCAAAAAGAAATCGAATTTCAAAAAGACGTTTACTGGCAAAAATTCCTCGCCCACAAGCGTATTTTGGAAGAGATGAAAAATTTGAACGAAGATTACCCGACAGAAACGGGCAAAATCACCATGGGCCTTAGGATTGAGAACGAATTATACCTTTCTGAAATAATCCTATCAGGCGTTTTGAACAATTTAGCGCCTTATGAACTTGCCTCTGTTATTTGCGCTATTACAACAGAAGAAGTTCGAAACCTTGACGGCACGCCATTGAAGCCCCCAAGCCAAAATGTGAGAAAAATTTTAGGCAAAATAAAAGATATCAGGCGCAAAATTTTCCTTTTAGAGCGCGAAAATAAAATCGAAAATATGATGAACGTAAACTCTGAATATTGCGCTATGATTGAAGCATGGGTATTGAGCGCAAATGAAGACATAACTTCAATCGAAGCTTGGGATAAGCTTTTTTCAGATACCGAATTCACAGAGGGGGATGTCGTTCGTGCTTTCAAGCGCACAATCGATGTTTTAAGGCAGCTAACCGTTGTGGATAATATCCCTGATGATATTGCAATGAGCGCAAAAGATGCAATCCGCGCCATAAACCGTGAGCCTGTAAATGTGGATTAGTTTTTTTAAGGGAATAACTCTTTAGTCAGTTTTAAAATTTTTAAGCGCATAGTCTATACACTGCACTATGAGCTCATTTCGGCTAA
>CANSKM010000156.1 GCA_947647475.1 uncultured bacterium | reverse complement strand
CAATCATTCCATACGTCTTTAGAGATAGTGCCACAAGGCTTTTCTACTCCTTTAACGATTCAAAAACCCCGTTTTTAATAGCGATGGCTTGCATTGTATTAAAATGTATTTTAAATATAATTCTTGTAAAACCCTTTGGTATCAATGGTATTGCTCTATCTACAACCCTTGTAACTCTCTTTAATGCTTTGAGTTTAGGGATTTTGTTGAGGCAAAAAATTAAAATCGGCTATACAAGGCTTTTGAAAAATGTCTATAAGATAGTGATATCAGGGACTTTGGCGTTTTTGGCCGGGTTTATTACAAGCGAAATTTTTGATAAATTTATTGCTTGGAGTTTTATTGCGGGGGTTGTAAAACTGGCTCTGATTGGGCTTGTAATGCTTGTTGTATATGGGCTTTGCGCCTGGTTTACAAAAATCGAATATTTGAATGATTTAATCGAGCGGATAAAAAATCGCGGGAAAGTTGAGGCATAGTCTTGAATTTGACAGATTTTGACGGCAAGCTTTCAAAAGGTGAGGTTTTAGGCTTTGAGACAGACACTGTCTGGGGTTTGGGGTGTTTGCCAAACGACAGCGATGCGGTGGATAAAATTTATGAAATTAAGGGCAGGGACCGCTCTAAGCCTTTGATTTTAATGAGTAATAGCTTGGAAAACCTTATGCCGTATGTAGTTTCCGTGCCCGATTATGCTAAAAACCTTATAGAAAAGCATTTTCCGGGGGCTCTTACTTTAATATTCGAAAAATCGGACCTTGCTCAAAACTTTATAACATCCGGCAAAAACACTGTGGGGATAAGAATTCCCGCGCATCATGGGTTTCAAAACTTATGCGAAAAAATTCAGGGCGGGGTGCTTGCAACAACTTCCCTGAATCGCTCAAATGAGCCTCCCGCAAAGGATTATGAGGAGGCCCTGAGGGAATTCGGGTATGAATTTGGCGGATCTGTTAATATCATAAAACCCGAAAGCCCTTGTAGCATGGGTATTTCATCCACTGTTGTTTTGTGCACGGGCCCCGCCCCTGTTGTTTTAAGGCAAGGAAGTGTGGAGATATAATTCTCTTAGGGGGGTTCTTGAAAAGTATTTAATTGCTCTGTTAACATCTTTTGCTCAGTAGATTTTCTCGCTCCAAAGCTTTGAAAACGAGGACGCGGTCCCGTTTCTGACCCCTGTGCGATATTGTTTACCTCCGGTGCACGAGCCTCTTTAACGGTCCTCTTATTTCAAACCTTCTGTGCTCCAAAATCTGGCGGAAATCCTTGTGGGGCCGGATTTTTAGGATTTTAACCAAAACCCTCTTAATTTCAAGATTTAAACTTACCCCATACACCCGCCGTTACAGCCCCTGCCAAAAGATTTGCAGGCGCAGCCTCCGGGTAATTTTTGTCCCTTGAAAGCCTTGAGCCCCTGGTATTTTGCGCCAAGGCCAAGCATTTCTTCAATTCTAATCAGCCTGTTGTATTTTGCTGTTCGCTCAGAGCGGCTCATAGAGCCTGTTTTAATTTGCCCCGAATTTGTCCCGACGGCTAAATCTGCAATAAAAGTGTCCTCTGTTTCACCGCTTCTGTGGGAGATTATGGTTGAATACCCCGCATCATGCGCCATATTTATTGCATCCAAAGTTTCAGAAAACGTTCCTATCTGGTTTGGTTTAATTAATATTGAATTGGCTAAACCTCTTTCTATGCCTTGGTTTAGAAGGCATGTGTTTGTGACAAATAAATCGTCTCCAACAAGCTGGCAGTGCCCGGAAAGCCTTTCTGTAAGCATTTTCCAGCCCTCATAATCATCTTGTGCCATACCGTCTTCAATTGAAATTATTGGATATTTTTCGGTTAAGCAGGCCAAAAACTCTACCATTTCTGCCTTTGAGAGGCTTTTCCCTTCCCCTTTAAGTTCATATCTGCCTTCATTGTAAAATTCGCTCGATGCCACATCCAGGGCGATTTTCACGCTCTCTGTCGAATATCCTGCTTTTTTAATTGCATCTAAAATTATTTTAAGCGCCTCTTCATTGTTTTTTAAATTTGGTGCAAAGCCGCCCTCATCACCGACAGAGGTCGTATAGCCTTTTTCTTTTAAAATTGATTTAAGGTTGTGAAACACTTCAGAACCTATTCTTACAGCTTCCTGGAAATTTACGGCCCCGACAGGAATTATCATAAACTCCTGAAAATCCACGTTGTTATCTGCATGTGCGCCGCCGTTTATAATGTTCATCATAGGAACAGGAAGAGTTATGGCGTTTATGCCGCCAATATACTGAAATAGCGGCACATTCAGGGCAAGAGACGATGCTTTTGCAATAGCCAAAGACACGGCAAGGATTGCGTTTGCGCCAAGTTTTGATTTATTTTCCGTACCGTCTAAATTTATAAGTAAATTGTCGATTTCTCTTTGATTAAAGGCATTTTCGCCCTCTAAGGCAGGTGCTATGATTGAATTTACGTTATCAACGGCCTGAAGTACGCCTTTGCCCAAATACATAGATTTTTCATTGTCCCGAAGTTCCAAAGCTTCGTTTATTCCGGTGGATGCGCCTGAAGGCACGGCAGCACGGCCAACAACACCTGAAGAAAGCGTAACATCTGCTTCAATTGTCGGGTTTCCCCTGGAATCCATTATCTGACGTGCTTTTATGTTTTCTATATATCCTGACATTTTTTAACCTTTCAAAATTATTTATTAACTTAACACCTATTTTGACACTTATCAGTGCGCTTGTCATCCCGCACGGTCGGGTAAAATTCAAAAAGTGTGTTAATATCTCTTAATATTCAGGCGGAGGTGGTGCAAAAATATTTTTGCAGGAGATTTAAAATAATAAAATCAAAATGAGGAATTCATTTATGAGAATAGCGCCCGTAGCTTTTAGCAGCACAAACCTTATAACCTTTGAAGGAAAGAAAAAAGCATCTTTTCCAACCTCTGTACAGGCAGAACATGACACCTTTTCAACAAGGGAAGATACATATACAAAAAAGTATAAAGAACTTGTAAGAGAGGCAAATAAGTCTGTGCGTTATGACGGCACGCAGACATCTTATATCAGCACAAAAGATGTTGAATTTTTATTGGAAATTAAGGATGATAAAAAGTTTAAAAGCCTTATAACGACTCCGGTTGCCATTTCCGATGACAGCGAAGAATTTGTTAATATATTTTTATTTACCGATGCGGATGCTACAAGAAAGCTTGCAAAAAGGCTTGGGGACAGGCAGGCTCTAAAAAAGCTTCTTACCCAAAGATATGGATATGGTGATGGGACCGTATTTTTTGCAATTGCAAGAAATGATGATGTGAAAAAGGCAAAAGCGCTTCAGGAAAATCTTTCTGCTAAAGAATTCAAAAAATTTATGAGTGCAAAAGATTATTTATTTGAATCTCCGTATTCAATCGCCAAAGAAAAAAACGGGGCGCTGAAAGCAATGCTGGATCCCATTTTTGCCGACGAAACATAAGTTAACATAAGATATAAAGATTGTATTAAAAAAAACGGTTTTCAATTTTTTTTACCTTATAATTCTAAACAAGAAGAGAAGGATACCTTTAAAAAGGAGAAAAAATGCAAGCGGTACTTACAAACAATGTTAAAACAGAGTATAACTTAGACCAGACTTTGGAAAGATTGTTTAACGATTTGGATACGGCAGATAATATGACCAAAAATGCCATTGAAAATGACATTGTAAGGTTTGGGTCTGAGGCTGCAGATTTTCTTGTAAACAAGGTAAGAACAGCAAAAGGCGCACAAAGAGGCGTTGCTGCAATGAGCTTAATCAGAATTGGTGAAGATTCAATTAAACCCTTAAAAGAAGTTGCAACAAAAGATATGAATTTTCAGTGGATTGCAAACTATTTAATCAGAGAAATCTCCGGAAGATAGGCAAAAAAAAGGGTTTTGACGATACGGGCCAATGAAACCCGTCGCCTTTTCGTCTAATAATGAAAATTAAAATAAGCCAAATAAATAGTCATTTTTGGCAATGAAGATAACTTAACAAGAGTGCATAATTCAATCAAAAGATATGAAATATGCACTCTTTGCATTTTTAAAAAAGTAAAAAAGTTAATCTTTAATTTAAAGGAGGAAAGATGACTATTAAAAAATTCGTATTAACAGCAACAGCTGTAGCAACGGTGTTTGCATTCACAGTACCCGTGAGCTTTGCAGCATGTTCTACAGGGGCGGCTTGCTCTATAG
>CANSKM010000155.1 GCA_947647475.1 uncultured bacterium | reverse complement strand
TCTTTCGGCTCTTCTGTCTTTCCTTCTAAGAGTTCTTTTACAATCCTGCTTTGTATTTGTTACAAAACCGTCTCTACTGCTTATAAACATTGCACATTACACTCACTTTCAAGAGTTTTTAATTATAAAAAACGTAAACATGGAAAAATTGTCATGAAAATTGTCAAAAACTTAATAAAATTTAACATACCACTCAAAAATTATAAAAACCTAAGCATTTGTAAAACAGCCGATAAAGGGACTTGAACCCTTGACCTACGCATTACGAATGCGCCGCTCTACCAACTGAGCTATATCGGCATGGAAATACATAAATATTATACATGAAAAAAAATTTGTAGTATAATAATTTAGCTCATTGGGGAGCCGGGGCGGGCCGCATTTTGGCCCGGATACTGTTGGAGAGCATATGTTTAAACCGAACTTGGACGAAGCAAAACAATATTCAAACGGAGATTTTAAGGTAATTCCCGTTTCTATGGAAATTTTTTCAGACATTAAAACACCGATTGAAGTTTTGAAAATCCTGAAAAACAATGATAACCACTGCTTTTTATTGGAAAGTGTCGAAAAGGCCGAAAATTGGGGCAGATATTCATTCTTAGGATTTAAACCCAAAATGGAAATAACCTGTCAAAACAGTGTTATGCAGATAAAAGAGGGTAAAAAAACCGAAAAATTTGAATGCAAAAAGCCGCAAGAGGTTATACACAAAATAATTCAAGATCACAAAAGCCCGAAATTCAGCTTCCTGCCTACTTTTACAGGCGGCCTTGTCGGATATTTCGCCTACGATTTTATCAAATATTTTGAACCCGAACTAAATTTAGATGCAAACGATGTTGAAAACTTCAAAGATGTCGATTTAATGCTCTTTGACAAGATTATCGCCTTTGATAATATGCGCCAGAAAATAATTTTAATCGTAAATATTAAAACCGATGACATTGAAAAAAACTATAAACGCGCTTGTAGAGAGCTTTTAGACCTTGCAAAACTTATAAAAACAGGTAAAGCAAAAAAAATCAAACCGGGAAAGCTGAAATCTGCCTTCAGGCCGCTTTTTAGTCGGGAAGAATATTGTAAAATGGTTGAAAAAGCCAAATATTATATAAAAGAGGGAGATATTTTCCAGGTTGTCTTGTCTAATCGCTTTGAAGCGGATTTTTCAGGCGAATTACTCAATACTTACAGGGTTTTAAGAACAATTAACCCATCCCCGTATATGTTTTATTTTGGAAGCGACGATGTTGAAATTGCTGGCGCATCGCCTGAAACTCTTGTAAAACTTGAAAATGGCAAACTTTACACATTCCCGCTTGCAGGCACAAGAAAGCGCGGCACAACGGAAGAAGAGGATAAAAAGCTTGAATTAGAGCTGCTTTCAGATGAAAAAGAACTCGCGGAACACAATATGCTTGTGGATTTGGGCCGAAACGATATCGGGCGGATTGCAAAATTTGACACTGTAAAGGTGGAAAAATATATGACAATAGAGCGTTTTTCGCACGTTATGCACATAGGTTCCACGGTTTCAGGAGAAATTAAAGAAGACAAAACGGCACTTGATGCAATGGGCTCAATCCTTCCTGCAGGAACGCTTTCGGGCGCTCCAAAATTCAGAGCCTGCCAAATTATAAACGAACTTGAAAATAACAAGCGGGGAATATATGGCGGCGCAGTCGGATACCTTGATTTTACGGGTAATATGGACACATGCATCGGAATTCGCCTTGCATTTAAGAAAAACGGCAAAGTCTTTGTGAGAGTAGGCGCTGGGATAGTTGCAGACAGTATCCCGGAAATGGAATACAAAGAGTGCGAAAACAAGTCTAGAGCTGTTATGCGAGCACTTGAAATCTCTGAAAGTGAGGTCTAACGTGACAAAACGCATTCTTCTAATCGACAATTTCGACAGTTTCTCATACAACCTTTACCAGCTCATAGGCTCAATTTGCCCCGAAATTGAAGTTATTCGGAACAATGAAAAAACGCCAGAAGAAATTGAAAATATGGCTCCCGCTGCAATTATAATTTCTCCGGGCCCCGGAAAGCCAAGCGAAGCCGGGGTTTGCATAGATGTTATTAAGCATTTTAAAGACAAACTCCCGATTTTAGGGATATGCCTCGGCCATCAGGCAATTTGCGAGGCTTTTGGCGGCAAAATCACATACGCAGACACAATTATGCACGGAAAAACCTCTGAAATTACTGTGGATACTGCCTCTCAGATTTTTAAAAACCTTGAAAACCGCATAAAAGTTGCAAGATACCATTCTTTAGTGGCCGAAAGGCAGAGTCTTCCTGAAGAATTAATTGTTACGGCAAAATGTGATGACGACACCATAATGGGCGTAAAGCACTGCAAATACGATATTTACGGCCTACAGTTCCACCCGGAATCTGTCCTTACGCCGGACGGCAAAAAAATGGCGAAAAATTTTCTTGATATTATCAATACATAGCTAATCGATATAATAATGGCACATAATTATGATAAATCCAATTATAAATGCAATTTCAAAAATTATTGACCTTAAAAACCTTGAATTTACTGAGGTTCAAGAGGTTATAGAACAAATAACGGAAGGCAGGGCAACAGATGCACAAATAGCCGCATTTTTGACAGCTCTTAGGGCCAAAGGCGAGACAGTAGAAGAGATTACAGCCGCCGCCTCTGTTATGAAAAATAAGTGCATTCCGCTTGATACAAAAATTCCTGAAACCATTGATATAGTAGGTACAGGAGGGGATTGTGCAGGCACTTTCAATATTTCTACAACATCTGCCTTTATAGCTGCAGGTGCGGGTTGCAAGGTTGCAAAACACGGAAATCGTTCTGTATCAAGCAAATCAGGCGCCGCAGATGTCTTAGAGGCACTTGGAGCAAATATAAATTTGTCTCCCGCCGAAAGCCTTACCCTGTTTGAAAAAACGGGAATTTGCTTCCTTTTTGCCCCAAATCACCATCCCTGTATGAAATTTGTGGCACATATCCGGCATGAAATCGGCATCAGGACACTGTTTAACATACTTGGCCCCCTTGTAAACCCCGCCCACACTAAGATGCAACTAATTGGGGTGTATGACGAAAAGCTGACCGAGCCCATAGCAAATGTCTTGAAAAACCTTGGTATTACGCGCGGAATGACTCTTCATGGGGCCGATGGCCTTGATGAGGCAACGATTTCAGGGCAAACATCAATTTCAGAAATTAAAGATAACAAAATTATTTCATATAAAATATCCCCTGCGGACTTTGGCCTTAAAATCGCGTCCCTGGTTGATATTCAGGGTGGAGATTCAAAAGAAAACGCACAAATTTTAAAAGACATTCTATCCGGCAAAGAAAAAGGTGCAAAACGAGATATATCCGTACTTAACGCCGGTTTGGCTATTTATATTACAGGAAATGCAAAAGATATAAAAGAAGGGGTTGAACTTGCAAAAGCCTCTATAGACAAGGGTTTTGCGCAAAAAACTCTTGAGGAATTTATAAAGAATTCAAATATCTTAAAGGGGGCAAAACAGTGAATATACTTGAAAAAATTGCCCTCAAAACAAAAGAACGGGTTGAAGAAGCCAAAAAAATAAAACCGCTAAAAACCTTGATACAAGAGGTTTCAAGCCTTCCAAAAACAGAAGAATTCAGATTTCAAAAATCAATCGAAGAGGCCAATTCAAGGAATGAGATGGCTTTTATCTGCGAAGTTAAAAAAGCTTCACCCTCAAAAGGCTTGATAGCAGCGGATTTTCCCTACGTTGAAATTGCAAAAGAATATGAAAAAGCAGGTGCTGCCGCGATTTCTGTCCTTACGGAGCCATATTTTTTCAAAGGTTGCAACGCTTACCTGAAAGAGATTTCCGAAAGTGTCCAAACTCCGCTCCTGCGTAAGGATTTCACGATTGATGAATACCAGATTTACGTCGCCAGGCTGAATGGCGCATCAGCAGTGCTTTTGATAGCTTCGCTCCTAACGGAGGCCCAAATTTCGGATTTTATAGGGTGTGCAGCCGCTCTGGGCCTGGATGCCCTCGTTGAAACTCACACCGAAAGCGAGGTAGAGAGCGCGCTTCGCGCAAATGCCAAAATTTTAGGGGTAAATAATCGCAATTTGAAAAATTTTGAAGTTGACCTGAATACCACACTCCGCCTGAGAAAGAAGGCTCCACGCGACGTTGTATTTATCTCAGAAAGCGGAATTAAGACCTATGATG
>CANSKM010000154.1 GCA_947647475.1 uncultured bacterium | reverse complement strand
CTGTTGTAAAAGGTCTTGAAGATGATATAGTTAATGGTATTTATTTTCTTGAATAAAAATCCATAAAATATTATTGCATAAGTGATACAGGTTCTTTTTCAGGTTTTAATTCAAGTGTTTTTTTGCTTAAAATTTCTATAAGCTCTCTGCATAATGCTTTTACAAGGTGAATTTCGCCAAGGGCATACCCGTTTAAGAAAAGGAATTTTGAAATTTTATAATTTTCCTTAAAAATATTTTTAAAATTTAAAATTTTATCGTAGATTTTAATGTCGATAAACTTCTTATTTTCACAAAGAAAAGACATTAATTCCATTAAAACAACGTATGCGGGCTTAATTTTATCGGCTTCTATAAGCTTTTGAATTTTCATTACCAAAAGTTCGATTTCATAATATGTGCTAAACAGGTGTTTTCTTTTTTTCGGGTAAATTTCTCTAAAATATTTTATTGTGGTTTCATAGCCGATTTGTGCCATATTTGCTTTTTTGTCTGCTGAAATCATAAAATCCACAACAGAAACATTGGGCAGGTTGATTTTAACATAGTCAAATTTGTCTTTATCTTTGTAAAGGTCAATAATATAATCCGTTGCAAAGCCTGAAATCGTGTTATATACAGCATTCAGATAGCTTGCTGTGCCTTGAATATTTTTTTCTGTTTCATTATCCTCAAGGCGAAATTCTAAAATTCTTGAGTCCTTGTCTCTGATTGTTTCGCTTGCACGCCAAAGCGGAGCACATTTTATAAGGTCTCCATCTACAAGGCAATCCTTGCCATTCATTACGGGTTTATAAAGCCCAGGCATACTGACAGATGCTCTTACTGCGCTTGCAATTTCAGCATCCGGTGTTTTTTGTTTTGAAAATTCGTGAAAATTCAAATATCTTAAATTAACAGAAAAAATTACAAGTTCTTTATTGAGCTTTTCAAAAGTTACAGGCTCCATTTTGCCCTTAATATAATTTTCTTTGTAAAATTTGCTCTCAATTTTGTCTTTTATCCAATCGTAAAAATATCCGCCTTTTGAGAGTGCAAAATCTTTTCCAAAACTAAGGTTTATGTCTTTGAAAAAATCTATATTTATATCTTCAAAAACCTTGTTGATTTCCTGTGCGTTATAGCCTGCAACATAAAGTGTTGCAACAACAGCACCTATGGATGATCCTGCCCAGCCTGTGATATTAAGGCCTAATTCTTCAATAGCTTTAAGCGTACCCGTATAAGAACACCCTCTTATGCCGCCGCCTCCTAATATGCAAAAATATTCAGAATTTTTCTTTTCCATTTTTCTATTCTATACTTTTTTTGAAAATTTTCATATCCCATATGAAGTGCATATTTTAAAACAATTGCATAATTTGCATTTTTTACCCGTTTTTAAATATAATAATTATAACGTTAAAATTTATAGAGGAATTTAAAAGTATGTCAAAGACTTTGGCTCAAAAAATAATTTCAGAACACGCAGGACATGACGTAAAACCGGGTGAACTTGTAATTGCAAAGGTTGATGTTGCAGCAGTGCAGGATGGCACAGGTCCTTTAACGATTCAGGAATTCAAAAAACTTGGAAAAGAAAAACTTGCAAATCCCAAAAGAACAATCCTTTTTATAGACCATGCCGCACCAAGCCCAAGGAAAGAGCTTTCAAATTCTCATCTTGTAATTCGTGAATTTGCAAAAGAATATGGCGCTGTTCTTTCAGATATCGGAGAAGGTGTTTGTCATCAAAGATTGATTGAAAGCTTTGTAAACCCGGGAGAAATTCTTGTCGGGGCAGATTCTCACACATGTACATCAGGTGCCCTCGGTGCTTTTGCCACCGGCATGGGTTCAACCGATATCGCCGTTGCCTTTGCGCTTGGTAAAACCTGGTTAAAGGTGCCCGAATCTTTCAAAATTGTTGTAAATGGTGAATTTCGCCCAAATGTTACAAGTAAAGATTTAATGCTTTATCTAATCGGTATGATTGGTGCAGACGGTGCAACTTATAAAGCACTTGAATTTACAGGCTCTACGATTAAAAATATGTCAATGTCAGAAAGATTTACCCTTGCAAATATGGCGGTTGAAGCTGGTGCAAAGTGTGGGCTCTTTGAAACTGATGAAAAAACGCGCGAATTTTTAAAAGATAACGGCAGAGAGGATGCCTTTAGGGAAGTAAAAATGGATGCCGATGCCGTATATGAAAGGGTTATAGAAATCAAGGCGGAAGATGTTCCTTGCACTGTTTCATGCCCGCATACGGTTGATAATACAAAGCCTGCTTCTGAATTAAACAATGTGAAAGTGAACCAGGTTTTTGTTGGCACTTGTACAAACGGCAGAATTGAAGATTTAAGGGTTGTTGCAAATGTCTTAAAGGGTAAGAAAAAACATCCCGATGTAAGACTTATAATTGTTCCTGCTTCACCTAAAATCTTTAAACAAGCAGCGGATGAAGGATTGTTGAATATTTTTGTAGATGCGGGCGCATCATTCCTTCCTTCAGGCTGTGGTCCTTGTGTTGGGGTTCATGGCGGAATTTTGGGGGATGGTGAAGTTTGTCTTGCAACCCAAAACAGAAACTTCCAAGGCAGAATGGGCAATACGAATGGGTTTATCTATCTTGCTTCTCCTTATGTTGCTGCTAAATCTGCAATTGCAGGATATATAACAGATTAGAATTCTTGCTATGTAAGTTTTTTGCTTGCAAAGGTTCAAAAAATATAAAATAGGGATTGCGAAACGGGATGATTATAAAAAACATCCCGTTTGCCCTTTTTGACCTTAATTTTAAAATTTTTCTAAGCGCAGGCAGTGTAATTCGTACACTTTTTTGTGCTTTTTAATACAATTCCACGAAAATAAAATTTATAACATTTAAAAAACAAAAACCTCCAAAATAGGAGGAAAATCAATGTTTATCTGCTAAAATTGGGCCCGGAGGGATTCGAACCCACGACCAAGGGATTATGAGTCCCCTGCGCTACCGCTGCGCCATAGTCCCACAACGGTATATTCAATTGTAATATTATGGGCTTAGTGGTAGCTGATAATTTTACTCCTGCTACCTCTCCTCGAACGTGATATTTAGCCACCTTCTCATCGGCAGAGTCCCACAACTGTTGAACAATCTAAGAATAACATTAACTTGTAAAAAAATCAAGCGCAAAATATTTTAGAAACGCAAAAATTTATTATACAAATTTTAAACTATTACCGCGTCCTTAGATGTATTTTCTGAAACTATTTTTTTCGTATTAGTTGATAGTGCCGGTAAAATTACACAATTTGAAAATTCAGAACCTGTTTTTACTTCTGCCCCGTCCATCACAACACAATTATCAAGCATAATATATTCACCAAGCTTTACATTAGAACCGATAACGTTATTACCAATAAAACGTACTGAAGATGGGATTTTGGGAGTTTCTGAAATATAACTGCCCAGGTTAGTTTCAACAATCGGAGTGTGCTCAATTTTACATAAGCCGTTAAATACATCAAGTATTGACTGTTTGTATTGACCAATTGTTCCTATATCATTCCAATAGCCCTTAACTTCAAATGTATTGATTTGCCCCTCTTTCAATAGTTTTGGGAATACATTTTTTGCAAAATCATAAAACGTATTTTCTGGAATATAATCAAAAATTTTGTAATTAAAAATATAAATTCCGGTATTAATTAAATTACTTTTTGCTTCTTCAAGCGGCGGCTTTTCCTGAAATTCTGTAATATCACCTGTTTCATCTGTTACAACAACGCCAAAATGTGATACAAGCTCGTGCGGAACTTGTTTTACTCCGATAGTTGCTATTGCACCTGATTTTTTGTGAATCTCAATACCTTCTTTTATATCGGCAGTTGTTAATACATCGCCTGACATTACAATAAAATCTTCACCTTCATCAAAGAAAAATTGGCATTTTTTCATTCCGCCTGCTGTACCTGACAGTTCTGTTTCTTTGATATAATTAAATTTTACACCGAGATTATTTGATTCATATCTGTCTATAATCTGATTTGCAAGGTAATATGTATTTGAAATAACTTCATTTACACCAATAGTATGCAGCTGTGATAAAATAATATCCATCAAAGGTCTGTTCATTACCGGGATTAATGGTTTTGGAAACATTAAAGTTATAGGTTCTAAACGAGATCCCATGCCTGCTGCCATTACCATTGCTTTTAAATTTTTATTCATAATTTATCCCTTTTTAATAGATTGTACTACCAAGGATAAATTTT
>CANSKM010000153.1 GCA_947647475.1 uncultured bacterium | reverse complement strand
GCCCATGAGGATAAAGACGGTGAAATTGTCTATATTTCAAATAAATCTTACCTGCTTGATGAAATCGGGATTTCAAAAGAGCTTGCAAAAGAAATCGGGCTTGATTTTGAAGAAGAGTTTAAAAAATCGGTTGCAGAATATCTGAAGCCTGAAAATATTTATTTTGTCGAGGGCGCGCCGCATAAGCCTTTTGCTTCGCACAGGAATATTCCAAACATTCTTCAATATATGGGCGGCGGAATTCACTGCCTTTGTGCCGAAGTGCCCAAAGATGCGGTCGGAAGATAATTTACGGTTTTTTACAGGGGTTTTTATACGTTGTGTGCAGTTTACCTGTTTGCTGTAACTTTTCCTTCCAGGGCTTGTTCTACACCGCAAACAAGCTGGTCTGCACAGGATGTTCCCCTTCCGCCGCAATCGTTGCCCTTTAAAAGCTCTATGGCTTTTTTGGCATCATATCCTTCAAGCAATTTGCTTAGAGCGAGCGTGTTTCCCGGGCAGCCGCCAAAGAATTTAACATTGTGTAATTTATCGTCTTCTATTGAATAAGAAATCGCCTGCGGGCAAATCCCCTGTGTTTGAATTGTATAAGTTTGCATTGTTGTCCTCCGGGTGTGATGATGATTGGCGGGGTGAGATGTGGGCTTGTTAAGCCTTCTGGTTTTATAAAAGTGAAACGATTGGGTTTGATATCCGTCAACATCATTTAATTTACAATGTGCATTAAAAAAGAGAGCTAAAGCTCTCAATTTATTTTAAATAATAATGGCGGGGACGACGGGTATCGAACCCGCGACCTCATGCGTGACAGGCATGCACTCTAACCAGCTGAGCTACGCCCCCATTCCATTATTAAGTTTTCAATTTTCTGTTTTTTGTTGATGAATTCTTTATTTATCAACATGACTATTGTATCAAATAAAAATATGTTGTCTATAATTTATTTGATTTATTGTGCGTAAACGCTTACCTGTTTTCTGTCGCGTCTGTGGGGTTCAAACTTCACAACGCCGTCGATTAAAGCGTATAAAGTATCGTCTTTGCCGATACCAACGTTTTTACCGGGGTGGAATTTTGTTCCTCTTTGTCTAACAAGTATATTTCCAGCAAGCACTTGTTCGTTGCCAAATTTCTTGACACCTAATCGCTGTGCTTCCGAATCTCTTCCGTTCTTTGATGAACCTACACCTTTCTTATGTGCCATTTTTATTCTTCTCCTGCTTCATCTTGTGCTTTTTTGCCGGCTTTTGTATTGATTTTGTTAATCATAACGCGGCTGTATTGTTGTCTGTGGCCTTGTTTTTTTCTGTAGCCTTTTTTAGGGCGTTGTTTAAAAACGATAATTTTCTTTGCCTTGTCGTTTTTAAGGATGGTTCCTTCAACAACAGCACCATCCACATAAGGCTGGCCAACTTTTGATTTTTTACCGTTAACAAGCATAACAATCTTGTCAAAAGTTACTTTTTCATCTTTTTCGGCATGCAACAATTCCATATCGACGTATCTGCCTTCTTCGAGTTTGTATTGTTTGCCGCCTGTTTCAACTATAGCGTACATTTTGTCGTTTTTCCTTTCTAAGGTTTTTAGGGACTGCAGCCATTTTAACTGGCATTTAGACGCAGCCAACCTGTCTCAACATAGTAAATATTACATTAAACAAAAAATGCTGTCAATTAAAAACCCTGCTTTTTGGCAGGGTTTTTTGAAATGTTTTATATTAGCCTTCAAATTTTTGCCAGATTCCGTCTTCGTTAAGTTGGAACAGATTTTGACGTGTCGGTTTGCCGGGTATGGCTTCAATGTCTGTAACCAGTGCGACTGTTCGTTCTTCATTGAATCTTAAAGCGCGCAATACTTTTTTGATGCCTTCCGTGAAGTTTTCTTCGGTGTTTTCTGCGTATTCTCCCTTATGCCAGTTAAGGCTTCTTGCTATTTTTGTGGTATCGCCGGTTTCAATTCCTTCTCTGTACAAGCCTGCTTCCATATTGAGCATCTTAGCTGTTTTATTGCCATCAGCACCTTCTATGTAAATTGTAAGCTTACCTTCATTATTGCGGAATATTGCTCTGTTTTCTTTTCCGCCTTCAAGAAATTCTGTAATTTTTGCCAATATGCCGTTTTTAAATATGCTTTCTCTTGTAACGGTTGTGCCGTCTTCGGCAAATTCCTGCATAACCTTTTCCGTGCTTCCTTCGGCTTTATCCGTAATTTTTGCAATTACATTGCCTTTGGAGTCCTTGCCGCCGTTTTGGAATAATTCAACAACGGCATCAATTTTCTTTTGTGCGGTCTCCTTCATTTCATTTGCCCTTTGGAACATTTCGTTTGCAGAAGCTTGAAGCTCATCCGCAAGTTTTGCCGGGTCTAGTGGTGAACCTTCGGGAACAGGCGCGGGCGCGGGTGTGGGTACAGGCGGTTCTGTAGGTATCGGTGGAGTTTTTCCTCTGCCTTTAAAGGCAAAGACGCCAATGCCTATAACGGCAGCAGCTGCTAATGCGCCAAGGCCCGCCTTAATTGCGGTTTTCTTGTTTATGGTTTTCCCTGCGATTGTTATGGTGTCGCTTTTGGGGGATTTTTCAAGAGAATTTTCCCCGTCTTGTGTTAAATTTGGTGCCAGAGCTTGCGGAGCATTATTTTGAAGAGCAGGGGTCGAAATCGGGCCTCCTGTCGGCTGATATCCCGTGCCGTAAAGTTCTGCAAATGTTTTTAAACCTGTTGCTCCCGTATTAATCCCTGTCATTTTTTGTCCTTCCTTCAAAGATAAACTTTTTACACACTCATAAAACATAAAAACAAAATTTATTGCTAGTCCATATGGGTTATATAAAATCTGTTTTCAGGTCTTATATAATTACTGTTTTTAAGGGCATTTTTTCTATTTCAAGCCGATAAATTGCCTCAGCCCCAAGGTCTTCAAAGCAAACAGGCTCACATTTTTTAACGCATTCTTTTAAAACGCAGGCAATTCCCCCTTGAGCCTTAAAATATAGTTTATTGAGGCCTGAAATGGTCCTGTTTCCTTTGCCTATTGTTGCAAGCACTCCTTTTTCATAAAGCATGGGCGCAAATTTATCCATTCTTTTTGATGTTGTGGGGCCGACGGGGCCTATTATTTCCCCGGGGGCAGCGGGGCAAGGGCCTGCATAGAATAAGATTTTGTTTTCCAAATCAAACGGCAAAATTTCATTTTTTTCTATAATTTCTGCCATGCGCTTGTGTGCAGCATCCCGTGCCGTAAATATTACCCCTGAAAGCAAGATTTCATCTTCTGCTTGAAGGGTTTTAAAAGCTTCAATATCTGATGCATTAATTTCTCTTGCGCTTGAATTTACTTCAACGTCTTGATATTCAGGAGTTTCGGGCTCATAAATAATTTTTCCGTTTTGAATTTTGCAGGATGCATGGCGAAGGCTGTGGCAGCTTAAATTCACACAAACGGGCAAGGAGGCGATGTGAGTCGGGGCAGTTAAAATTTTGGTTTCAAAGACATTTTCAATTTCAATATCCAAAGTTTCGCCCGTAAACAATGCTTTTTTGGCTAGAAGTGCCGCAGTTTCTGCGCACCCGCCGGCCCCAATTCCAATACACATAGGAGGGCATGCGTTTTCCCCGGCGCTCATCACGCATTCATAGGCAAAGTTTAAAATTTCGCCAAAATCTGCAGTGGGGTTGAGCATTTTTAATTTTGTCACATTTTCTGAGCCCCCGCCTTTAATTCCAAGCAGAATGTTAATTTCATCTCCTTTAATGATTTTAGTGTGGATGATTGCAGGGGTGTTATCCCCTTTGTTTGCGCGGTTAAAAACGGCATCTTGCACGGTGGATTTTCTGTAAAATTTATCTTTATAACAATCCGAAACGGCAGAATTTATTTCATCTTCAATGTATTTTCCTGAAAAAATAACATCCTGTCCGATTTCCAAAAATATTACAACTTGTCCTGTATCCTGGCACAGAGGGCGTTTTAGGTTTTGCGCCAGGTGTGCGTTTTTTAAAACATTTCCTTTTCCATTGAAATCAAACTCGGAAAGCTTGTCATAGACACATTTTGGAAGGTTTGTGTTTGCAATTTCAAGCAGATTATAAATTGCATCATAGATAACTTTTGTGTTCAAATTTTGTTTCAAAACCATACTATATTTGCCTTTTTAATTCCTCTTTTTAAATTTTTAAATCAAATTTTGAATAAAATTGACTTTCTCTAAAAAGATAATATCATATAAGTATGAGGATGATACAAAAATTAAAGGCTTTAGAA
>CANSKM010000152.1 GCA_947647475.1 uncultured bacterium | reverse complement strand
ATTTGTCATTTTTCACAAGGCAAAGTGAAATTAAAAGTCCAATTCCCATTAATGCAGGATAATATAAGCCCTTCATAATTGAAAATGAGCTGATTGAAATTGAAGAAGCAAGGCTTGTTGCAATTAAAATCTGTGCGCCGTAGGGTATCATTCCCTGAACACAACATGATGTTGTGTCTAAAAGGCTTGCAGTCCTTTTTGGGTCAACATCGTATTTAACCGATAATTCTTTTGCAATAGGTCCTGCCGTAATGATTGCAACAGTGTTGTTTGCTGTAAAAAGATTAATAATTCCGACTAAAAAAGTTATTCCAAATTCACAGGATTTTTTGTTTTTAATTAAATGCTGGGTTTTTCTTATAATATAATTTATTCCGCCGTTATAGCGCACCATGCAAAGAAGACCGCCTGCAAGCATTGCAACAATTAAAGTGTTCGCCATGCTCACGGTTCCGTTTCCAATATGGCTGAATGCACCCCAAATATCAAACATACCGTAATGAATTCCGATTATCGTGTTTAAAATTATGCCTATTAAAAGCAAAAACATAACATTTATGCCTGAAACACCCAAAATAAAAAGCAAAACATAGGGGAGAATTTTTATATAGGTTTCAAGGCCCACGGAAGCATCCAAACTGTTTGCCTGAATATTTGTAAAGACAGGAAGCATATATAAAATAACGCATAAAAGCGCAGGAACAATAACGATTTTTAAATTGCAAAGCATTTTATCGCGCATTTCAACATTTTGCGTGCGGGTTGAAGCAATTGTAGTATCGGAAATTAAGGATAAATTATCTCCAAACATTGCTCCGCCAATTGTAGCGCCGATTACAATAACCGGATTAAAGCCAAGGCTTTGGGAAAGCGCAACTGCAATCGGGATAATTGCAGCAATTGTTCCGCAGGAAGTGCCCACAGCAAGGGAAATTAAGGCAGAGACCACAAAAAGCCCTGAGACCATAAATTCTGCAGGAATAAAATATCTTGCAATTTCTACAGCAGCATCAACTCCGCCAACCGCCTGTGCGCTTGCAGTAAATGCACCTGCAAGAACAAAAACAAGACACATAATCATTATGTCCTTGTTTCCCATTCCAAGGGCAAAAATCTCAATTTTCTTGTTCAGTTTTTCTTTATGGTTTAAAATCAGTGCTGTTGCAGAAGAAATTATAAAAGCAACGGTCATTGGCACTTTTGAAAAATCTTGTGTGGCAATTGAAAACCCGAAATAAAAAATGACAAAAACTATAAATGGGATAAGTGCTTTAAAGCTTGATTCTCTCCAGGGGTCAGTTTCATTTTTGGCGGTATGCATAATGTTTCCTTAATTTTTAACAAAGATAAAGATAATTATACTCTAAAATTGATAAAGTGGAGAATTTTTGTTTTCTTTTGCAGATTTAAAATTTTATTATGAATACTGTAGATAAATTGCTTTCAGCATTGGGTTTTGACACTAAATTAAAAGAAGACCTTTGGACAAAAGAACACACTTATAATGGCATTGGCGAACATTGTTTTAAAAAATGGGTTGCAAATATTTTGCCTTCGGAGCTTTTAACAAGGAGTGTAAAAGATGCCGTAAATTCAATTGTAACACTGTGTGAATGCCACACATTTTATGATCGATTTCCAAATATTATAAATTCACCCGATTATGGCAATAATTGGGGAAGAAGCGGAAACTATATTGAAATAAACAACAGAGCAATTGCTGAAATGTACGGTAATGAATGCAGAAATGGAATTTTGTCTTCAATTAAAATTCTGCCTGCGATTCCACCTTCTGCAGGAAGCTGGGCAAATTGTGTTATACTTTCTCAAATTTTTCCGAATATTTATGGAGATGGGTATAATAAGGGTCCTTTTGAAGAAAATTCAATTTACGGAATAAAATTTGGTGGCAAATATAGTAAAAATATAATCTGTGAAGATATTGAAGAAATCATAAGCGCTGAAGAGCAATTCAAGGCCTTTAATGACCTTGCGCACTTTAGAGGAATTAAAACGGGCTTTAGGATTGTAATTTCAGAAGGCCAGATGAAGGTTTCAACAGGTGAAAACAGTGATATACCTTTTAATTGGGATAATTACGAGCATCAGGAACTTTTTATAAACGAGTGCGTTAAGCTCATGAAGCTTGGTTTTGAAGCTATGTATATTGATTCTGCCAAGCATATTGGCGGTTTTGAATGCGAAAATTATACAGGCGTCGGAAGATTGCCGAATTACCATCAGATGCAATATATATTAAATGAAATTCGCTCACGTACAGGTTCTTTTACAATAAGTTTTGTCGGCGAAAAAAGTAGCGGAGACTTTGAAAGATATAAAAACCTAGGCCTTACATCAGGTACGGCTTTTGTGGATGCAAACGATTTTAATTCTGTTAAATATTGGGCAGAAAAAATGAAATACAGTCGGGAATACGCACCCGGTATTGAAGTTTCAAATGATAATGACCCGGGTGGCGCAAGCTATGAAGAAAGACTAAATAGGATAAGGGCATCGCTTTTTGCAAGCGAATATCCGTCAGACAAGCTTCCGAGCTTTATGCAGATGCATGACATTTTTCCTTTAAGATACGATACAAACACGCATCATTTAATGATGACAAACCCTTCTTATTCAACTGACGGCACACCCGAAAGTCATTTTGAAAATCTTTTCACCAAGGAAGATGGCAGAAATTATAACCATAAAGTGGGAGAAATTTTTGCCCATGCTCTTTGTCATTAATTATAAAGTATCGTCGTTTTCGGGACTTTCTTCAAGTGCCTCAGCCTGATTTAGTCTGTTCATAATAAGATAGTTAAATTTTCTCACTTCAGTATCTGTATATCTGGTCAAAGCCTCAGGCTTGAAGGTGTTTTGGGTAAAATTATTGCTTGGAATATATGCAAGGCTTGAATATTTATCCGAAAGAACACCTGTTAAATAAAGATCTATATAGCCTTCAATAACATCATCATTTACATTTACATCTCTTAAATCCATATTGAGGCTTCTAAATTCCATTTTATCTTCAGGAAGTCCAACTTCTTCTATCATAAATTTTTTAACTTCGGCAATGCGGTTATCTCCCTTTGTATAACCGTAGAAGAGATATTTCTTGTGTGAATTTTCCATTGCCTCTTTGCTCAGCCCCTGGGATGCCATAAAATTCTTATATGCTTCAAGGTCATCTCCTTTAAGGCTCTGCTCCCATCTTCTAAGATGTGAGGTCGGAAGATATCGTGTCTCGGCACCCTGAAATTCAAAAGTTTTTGCAATTAATGACGGTTTTACACCGATTGAGACAAAAACATAGTCATCTTTGCCGTATATTCTGTCCAATCTTTTTTTAAGCATATACCCGAGATGTGCACTTCTGTCTGCTGCAGACCTTACGTCTTCGTCCATCTTTAGTTTTCCGAATTCAAAACTATATGGATTTATCGCATCATAATCAGTAACTTTGAATTTTCCCTCTTTGCCAAGAACAAAATAGGGGTCATCGGGCTCTTTTGGGGGTTCTTGCTTAACAAAAGTATCCTTACCCTGTTGGCTTTTTGGCTTCCAAAAGGCGCCAAAGGATGTTTGGGGTGCGTTTGTTCTTATTGTTGAAATTGCGGGATTAAAGGCAATTCTCATAATATTTTTCCTCTTGTTTGAATCAGATATCTTAAAAATACATGTATGTTCTTATAAAACCTAAACAAAAATAATTTTGCTAATATAAACTTTGTAAGATTTTTTTGCTTTTTTAGCTTGACATAGTAAAATAGGCATACAAAGAATTATTACTCTGGAGAGGGAGAAACAAAATATGAGTACAATACAAATTTCTCACGAAGTTGAGCAAATGTGCCCTATAGCAAGGGGTGTAAAAGGTGAACCTGCTCCAATTCCTCAAGAAGGAGATTGGACCAAGGCTAAAAAAATTGAAGATATTTCAGGCTTAACCCATGGCTGTGGCTGTTGCGCGCCTCAGCAAGGTACCTGCAAACTTACTTTAAATGTTAAAAATGGCATTATCCAAGAAGCTCTTGTTGAAACTCTTGGATGTTCAGGTATGACTCACTCTGCTGCAATGGCTGGTGAAATCCTTCCTGGCAAAACCATTCTTGAAGCTTTGAATACTGACCTTGTATGCGATGCTATAAACGTTGCTATGAGAGAATTATTCCTTCAAATTGTTTACGGCAGAACGCAAACTGCATTCTCTGAAAATGGTCTTCCTGTTGGTGCAGGTCTTGAAGACCTCGGAAAAGGTTTAAGGTCTCAGGTTGGTACAATCTTTTCAACTGCTC
>CANSKM010000151.1 GCA_947647475.1 uncultured bacterium | reverse complement strand
CAGTTTACAGAAATATGGTGCTTGGAGCCAATGCAACAGAATATGGCGGATATGATTTTTCAAACGATTGGATGACATTGACACCGAATTTTTCAGGAAATTACACATACAATTCATACGAAGACTTTGCCCAATATGCGGGATATAATGCAAGACAGATTGTAGGTATGTAGAAAATAAAGAATTTAAAAAGCACTCATCTTTTAAGAGATGGGTGCTTTTTATTATATTTATACAGGCTTTACAAGGTTTAATATATTATCTTAACCCCGCAGCCGCCCCCTGTGGAGCTCATGTTTCTTCTGTATCTGCCATCGTCATAATAGCTTTCGCTTCCGGATGCTCCGTTTGAAAATATATCCATACGGTTTGTCGGTGCGTTTGCGGGCGTATAATATCCGTTATTTTGAACATTCGGGCCTGCGTATGTGCTGTATGTGCTTCCTGAATACGGGTTTTGATATTGGTTAGACCAGCTGTATCCGTTTGAATACCCTGAATTTGGGCTGTATCCTTGAAGGGTGCTGCTGTTATATGCGGCGTACGGGTCTATGGTTGAATTTGTATAGCTGTTTTGGCTGTATGAATTTTGGGCAATTTTGTTTGCTTCTTCTGAAATATCGCTTACAGGCGGGCTAAAGCCTGTAAGGGAGGCTCCGGTTAAGGCCCTAAACATGTTTTTCAACCTTGTCCTTTTATATGGCCTGTACGGGGCGTACATATTATAGGGATTATTGTAATAATTGTATCCCGGATAGGTTCTGTATGTTCTGTTATAATAATTCGGGGCGTAGGCGTAATTGTTTGTATAGCTTTGTGTTGCGGTTTTAAGCCTTTGGACACGATTTGTTGTGTTTCCTCTTTGAACTGCGCCAAACACTTTTTGTTCAAGTCTTGTAAGCCTGTTTAAATTATTATCCCCGACAAAATTTCTGCCAAAAACCTTTTTTTCGATTTTACTCAACGTGGCACTTGAAATGCTTGAGCCATAGAGGGTTTGCGTTGTAACGCTTGTTGTATCACAAGGTGCATTCTCTTTTTGTTCAACCTTTTTTGGTGTATAAATTGTTCCGGCAGGGTCTAAATAGGCCGGGTCTTCAAGCTTTTCTATAACAATTTCGGAATGCGCCTTGGTGCAAAAAATTGCACAAAGCACAAAACAGAAAATCGTGAGCGCAAAAAATAAACAGATTTTTCTCATAAATTACAACCCTTTTGGTGATTCTTATCATAAAGAACATTACAAAAAAGGTGTAAATTTTATATCCGCTCATACGTGAAGCCGAGCAGGGCATTATTGAATTTGTCTTAATGCAAAAATTGTTTTGTCTAATTCCAAAAGAAGCTCCATATCCTTCTTTTCGATGTTTTCTTTTGAATAGATGCTTCCTTGAAGCGGCATATATTTTGAATAAAAATTTGCTTCATACTTTAAATTTCCCTGAAGCTTTGAAAGATATGCAACGTTTCTAATCAGATAATAGCTTTCAGATGCACTTTCAGGGGAATATCCGTAATCTTTTTCAAGGCGCCTTGCGTATAAATCTATCAAATTTACATTGGCGTTAAACTTTTGTATGTTGCAGTTTTCACTGATGCAGGTTCTGAATTTTTCAAAAATCGGAATAAATCTTAAAACATCTTTTGTATATTTTGTGTCTTTTTCTTTCTTTAAAATGACATCCAAAAATAAATCATCCTGAAGAGGAGATTTTTGCAGGTTCATCTCGTCTATAAGCGTGTCTTTATATTTACCGTCCAGCGATGTTTTTTTGTTTTCTTGTTTTAGGTATTCAAATTCTCTTTCAATGTTTGGCAAAGTGCCGTAATAGCCTTTGTTTTGATAAGAAGACAAGGTTTCTTTTTTCTGTTTCCTTGACATACTTGATAAATTTTGATCGGTAGGCTTTCCTGTTTTTAAAATGGCTGTGTTAACATTTTCTTTTGCCTGCTCAAGCTTTTGTGCGCTTTTGTCTTTTAGCTCCGTGCTTTTTTCCTGCACGGTGTTTTTGGCGTTTTTAAAGCGTACTTTTGTGTTTTCAAAATGTTTTTTTGCGCCCTCTTTAAAATTTGCATTAATTTCAGAGAAATTCGGCAAATCGAGAGCAACTTCTTCCGCGCTTGAAATTTGCATATTGAAAAAGAATATTAAAATGCTTAAAATTACCGTAAAATTTTTCATAATCTATTTTTTATTATACTTTTTTTAATTAAAAAAGCCAAAAACTGAAAGATTTTTAGGGTAAAAAGGTTATACAATTTTTTTATTATACTTGGATTGGAGTTTTTCCATATCTAAAGTAAGCCAATCAAGCGCCGCATCTTTTGCAACATCTGTTACTTTATCCATTATTTCAAGCTCTTCTTTAGAAAATTTTTGCAAAACAAAAGCGGCAAGGTCCATATTGGGGTTTTTCGGGCCGATTCCGACTTTTAATCTGTTGAATTTGTTTGAAGATAAACATTTTATTATGGATTTTATTCCGTTGTGGCCGCCGTCCGAGCCATCTTTTCTGAACCTTAAAGTTCCAAGTTCAAGGCTTATGTCATCGTAAATTACAAGTAAATCTTCAGGCTTTAGTTTATAAAAGTTTACAAGCTCAATCACCGCTTCGCCCGATAAATTCATATATGTGGTCGGAAGCAAAATTAACATATCATCACTTTTTGCAAAAAAAGCTTTAAATTTTTCAGATAATCTGATATCTTTGAATTGTAAAAGTTTATCTGCAACCATAAAGCCCGTATTATGCCGGGTCGAATTATATTTAGTTTCAGGGTTTCCAAGCCCGATAATTGCTTTCATTGGCTAATACCTCTTTCTATTAGCATTTGTATAGCGAAACATATTAACCTTTTATTTAGCTTAACAAGCTATACAAAAAAAGGTCTATAGCAGTTATCACTTATAGCATTATAAATAGTATCATATCATAAATATCAGGAGCAAAGCCAATGCAGGATAAGAAGAATAAGCAAAAACAAAATTTAAAAAGTTCTAAAAAAGTGGCTGATTTTTTGGAAAAAAATAATATCCACAAGAAAGATTTCGCCCTAATGATAGGGGTTACACTTTCTTATGTTTATAATTTAATTGATGAGGCGATTGCATTTTCAACAAGAGGTACAACGCTTGAGCGTATTGCAACCGTTATGGATATAATGCCTGAAGAGTTTGATGAATATGTTATTCCATCAGACCCCGTTCCATACAACAGAAACCTTGAAACCCTGAAAGAGTATATCAGACAAAATAAGCTTTCAACGGTTGAATTTTTAAAGAAATTTGAAAGAAAAAAAAGACTTCAAATTGTTGATATTTTAAGAGGTGCAAAGCCCTTGTGCATTGATTTTTCCGAGCTTAAAAAAATCGGTGACATTTTAAATATTAAAGATGAGGAATTGTTTAATCTTTGGAAAAATATTTTTGCGGACTATCTTGAAGAAGGCGGTTTCGATACGGAAGCAAACAAGGCACTTTTGGATTCAATGTTTAACGGTGCAAAAAAGTTTGCGCTTTCTAAAAAATAAGGTTGTCATTAAAGAGAGTTAATATTTCTTAATGGCTGCAGAAATTTTTTCTTGAATTTGGAGCATGTTTTTATTACCATTGTAGCGATAAGTTTTAAAACGGTAATCAATTTATGAAAAGCTCTACCCTGCACAGGTCAAATCTTACGAAAGAAAGGATGTCGATGCTTGAAAATGTTAAGTTTCAGGCTTCAAGACGGCCTTCTTCCGATGGTCAATATTTAAGGGTCAGCAAGGCAAATGAGCTGGATGTTTTATACAGAAGCATCGGAAAGTCCCTTTCTGCGGGTGTTTCTGCAGCAACGATGTATGGAAACAGAGCAAAGGCAAAGAGCGGTAAAAACCCCGGTGTTTATCTTGGCATGGGCTTTTTGGGCATTATAGCTTTTGTTATCGTTGTGTCAATTATAGTTTGGATTTCATCTATTCCCACAAGCAAACCTGCTTCTGAAGTTCCAAAAACAAACAGTAAGCTTGAAGTTGTGACGGATGTCAAAGAAAGTGTTGAGCCTATCCGTCAGGAAAAATATGTTATAAAAAGCGGAGATACTTTAAATAAAATCGCATTCAGGTTTTATGGAAAGTATGATGTAAAAAAGATTGAAGAAATAAAGAGAATTAATAATATTTCAAACCCCGAAGGGCTTCAAATCGGGCAGGTTTTGACTATTCCTCTCGGAAAATAATTTCTTTGTTTTGAAAACTTTTGATAAATAGAGTGAGAATTTGTATGGCAAAAAATATATTTTATAAATTAGCTCTGATATTAAC